>CAZIMH010000050.1:0-13647 GCA_964540155.1 uncultured Saprospiraceae bacterium | reverse complement strand
GATATGGCTGCGTGGATCATGGCCAGGAGATATAAAAATGAATAGTGATAGCGACTGGAAACAATTCTACAAGAATTATCACAGGTGGATAAGACACTATGCTTTGCTGGGGGAAATTCATCAAATAGATATGCTCTGTGTAGGTGTTGAATTTGTTAAGTCTACGCTAGCACATGAAGATGAATGGCGAGCTGTTTTTAAGAATTTACGAGGCTTATATTCAGGACAGTTAACCTATGCTGCCAACTGGGGAGATGAGTTTGAGAAAGTACAATTTTGGGATGAATTAGATTTTATTGGACTTAACTGCTATTATCCATTATCTAAGAAAGACGACGCCTCTAAAGCGGAACTCAGTAAAAATTTTGAGTCTGTCAAAAAGAAGATTACTAAGGTCTATGACAAACATCGCAAGCCAATTGTGTTCACAGAGATAGGATTTAGAAGTATAGATGCCCCATGGAAACATCCACATGCAGAAGGAGATGATACTTATAATGACGTACATCAAGATAGATGTTATCAGGTAATCTTAGAAGGCGTAGAAAATGAAGATTGGTATGGAGGCATACTGTGGTGGAAATTTCCTTCGTATCTCACCTATGGCGGCGACGCAAATAATGCCTACACCCCTAATAATAAACTCGCTGAGAAGACTATAAAGAAATGGTTTTCTGTAGATGAAGTCAACTAACATTGGCGCATAAAAAAAGCACAATTAATTGCTACTGCAATCGATTGTGCTTTTGTATAAATTTATTTCCTAGTAGCTTATTGAATTTTTACAATTTGCCTTACCGTATGGAAATCTTCTCCTCTTAGCTCTAGTAAGTAAGTACCTGACTCCAAACTACTGACATCTATATCGATGTTCTGTGTTTGTAATGATCTTTGCATTAAAGTACGTCCTGTATTATCTATCAAATTAAATGAAGTAATATTCTTCTCACTTGAGATATTCAATAATTCTGAAACAGGATTTGGATAAATCTCTAATTCAAAATCCAATGGCTCATTTATACTTGACACATTGAAATTTAATTCAAATGGTGTAATTCCAGATCTGCATGATTCTACTATCGGCTCCATTTTCCAATCAAAGAAATATTGGAAGAATTCTCTTCCAAATAATGAACGACTTATAGTCGCTAGATTACTTATCTGGTATGGGTAATTTAATTCACCAGTAACAATCGCTAATTCTGGATTAGCAGAACCAAAAGTAGCTATACTAGAGGCCGCATTTATCTCTATTTCGTAAGAGCCAGGCTCCATAGTAATATCTAGTGGCACTTCAGATATACCCTCAGGTACATCTACCGTAACTTCAGCAATTAAGTCCTGAGAGATAAAGCTAAACACTTGTATATGTCTAGGGCCAGCTACTCGAGCATTGACACTGACTGACCTGAATAAGCAAGGCTCAGCCACGGCAAAAAACATAGCGCCATTGACATTAGGCGCTGCAAAGTCTGTTCTTTCTTGTGTATCATCTACTGCAACACCACCAATGTAAGCCGGCGCTACAACATTTATATCGTGATCGAAATAGAATACAGTATCACTGGATAATTCATCAGTAATAAATGCGCTTCCAGTAGCAATAACATTTGTTCCTTCTGGGTCGCTGTACCAAGTTGTAGATTCATTAGGACCTTCTAATTCTAAAACTTGTGGTCCGATAAATTCTTCACTTCTTAATTCGCCAGGCACATCAGGCTCTACAAAAGTTATTTGTATAGGATTTGATTGTACCGTATCGCAGTTACTTGCACTGCTGGCAAAGAATAAACCTGAATCATTTATATCTATTGTCTCAGTTAATTCACCTGTATTCCATTCAAATGGATCATCATTGAGTACAATCAATTCTACTTCTGTTCCTTCACCCAGTACGACATCATTTGCAACATTAACTCTAGGTATAACTAACTCTTCCGGACCTCTTACAATCACCACTTGAGATACATTCTCGCATCCATTTGTCGTAAGAACCGCACTGTAGGCTCCTGGTTCTGTCACTTCTATCTCTCCTGTCGTCTCTCCAGATGGTGTCCATAAAATATTATCAAATGGTTGGTCTACTGATAAGAAAGTTCCTGAAAGTGTACAATCTAATCTTGTGCCTGTCGCATTTGTTCTTGCTAACCTTTCTATGCACTCACCTTCAGTAGATACAAAGTGCTCATTAATCATCAATGGAGTTCCATCGTAGGTATCCACCTGTCCAGATGGCCATTCTATGATAATTCTATCTATTTCTGTAGCGTCACCAAGTCCAAATCGAGCAGTAAGGGAATTTGTAATCCCGTAACCTACACCGGCTTGAATACGTCTGCATTGAATTCCCCAATCGCCTTCTATGGTTACTTTTGCGCCAACGCCTGATATATTAGATTCTACTCCAACCAAAGAAACTCCGAAGTGGTTATTATCTGAACCTGAATTCATCCAAAGTATATCATTGTCACCTGTTTCTCCAGGACCTAAAGGTCTGTAAGAAGCAAAGGCATCCATGTAACCATCTTCATTCAAATCTCCTAACGCAAATGAAACAGGTCTTTGAGGACCAAATGGGCTAACTGAACTGGTGAAGGTATTATCACCGTTATTATATAGTAATTGTTCTCCATCACCTACTAAAAGAATATCAAGGAAACCATCATTATTAAAGTCTGCCATAGAGGTCTGAAAAGCAAATAATTCAAGCTCTTCTCCATTGGCAAAAATTGGAATCTCTTCGAATCTCTCACCATCGACATTTTCAAATAGTTGGCATCTATATTCATGATTAGCTAGAAATAAATCTGGGTCACCATCATTATCTATATCCCCGAAGTTAGATGTCCACGTCTGTGCGCCAACCTTCACTCCCCATTCTTCTGCTGCTTCTCTAAAAGTACCCCCTTCATTAAGCTCGTTAATGAAAAGCATATTTATTCTTCTAGGGTCCTCAAAATCGCCATCAGCAACTAATCTACATTTCCCTATATGAAGGTCTAAATCTCCATCACCATCTACATCAGCCCATTCACTAGCATAGTTGCCAGAATTGTCTGATACTGGAGTAGTCCTCATATCAATCAAACTCGTATCTCTTACAAGATTTCCAGTTCCATCATTGATATAGACTTCGCTCACCGCATCATCATCACAGATAAAGGCATCTAACCAGCCATCGTTATTGATGTCAATGTAGTTTGCGCCTTGTGCAAAGAAGTCTGTTTCAGAAATTTGTCCAGGTATAAACCGACCAAATTCTGATTCTTCTTCGTACACTTTAAATCCATTATAAGCGCCAGCAGACATGATGTCATTCTGGCCATCATTGTCCAAATCCCCAACAAGGATAGCCCAGGTAGAGCCTTCTGTGGTATCAAGGACAATGTTTTGAAAAAACTCACCATTGTTTGATTGAATATCAACCATGAGCTCACTGCCATTAGCAGCTCTGATAAGGTCATCTCTAAAATCACCATTTACATCAGCAAAGCCCTTGCATATAGGAGAGCCTTTTTGTCGTTCCGTCATAATAGACGTGACATCACTAAATGTAACTTGTTGAGCTTGTATGCTCTGGGCGCACACAGCGCCAAGGAGGGTTAGTATAACCAACCCAGGTTTCCATAGACTTCTCATTAATCTATTTTTTTGTTCTTTAAAACTGTCGTTACAGGTACAAAAAGAGTGCCTATATCGTATTCGCCTATTAAATTATCTGGATAGATTTACCAAATGGAGTATCAAGGGAGTCAACAGTAAGAAGTCAGATAGAATGTCCTCAATACAATCTGAGGAACTAACCCTTGAATACTAGGTATGAAGATAACACAAAAAAGGATGCGTATAGTAAGTAATTAACTATAACACGAAGCAATTGTCCTACGGACTATACACAGCAGAAATAGATTAGACTATTATTTTACACAACTTGTAGATTGGTACAACAAAAAAGCAGCGTATTTCTACACTGCTCTAAAGAAATTTACAAAAAACAATGACAGCTCTTTCTCACTCTCGATAAACCAAAGACTATCTTCTAAAAACTCAATCTAGGCTCGATGGTCTTGTTCAGGCGATTTCTGTACAGGTAGGTCTATAGAATACCCCTCTTTAATTTCGGATCTTAATTCATCCCAAAGCTTTTTATTTCTTACTGTTTGCGGGAGTTGGCTACGCATAAAGGTCCTTCCTTTATTAATATCCCTTACGATGGTGAAGATTTTAGTGCGGTTCATATTATTCAGATTTTATTAGACACTCTATCAAATGAATGATACTTTCAATTAACAATTCCAAAAGAACCAAACTTTGTGCAATGTGCCTGCACGATAATATTTATAGATAAAGTACTCAATGGAAACACCTACAATAATTAAGAAACCTAAATCCATCATCAGTCCTGACTTGCTGGCAGAACTGGCAACCATGACCAAAGAACAAGGTCAAGTCATTGTGCATTGTATCCAGAAGTCTTCGCATCCCACCTACATAAGAATATGGCCTAGTACCTATCTATATGATCATCATTCAGATCATCGCTCTGAACTGGTACATGCCGAGAACATTTCCTATTATCCTGAGTGGAAAGAAATTGGAGCAGGTGAGTATGCCTTCACACTTATTTTCTCTGGACTTACAAATACGTGTTTAGTTTTTGATTTACTGGAACATTGTGATAATCAGGCGGGCGCATTTAAGGTCAACAATATAACCAGGAATGACATGGATGTATATTATGTTCAACTTTGACCCATCACTAATCAAATACCTCTTTGTAAGCGGCTTTGATTTCATGCTCTATGAGAAAAACATGATTTGCTTTAGCGACAAGATCAGTACAGCGTTTATGGAAATCATCTTGAAGTGACAGCTGATTTATAAGTTCACATGCCTTGATAAAATTCTCTTTACAATTATTGTATAGTGCTTTGACACTAGAGTGTCTTGCATAGATATATGACATCTCTTTCTCAGCGGCGTAGAGATATAAATCAGCAGTTTCATGTTGGAAGATGGAAAGCTTAGATACTTCCTTGAGTTTGTTCTTGATTTTCTGAATACGAGGCCTTTTACGAGCTTTTTCTCCTATGTAGAGCAGATTCCGTATTTCTTTCTTGGCCTTATCGAATAACTTTTTCCTATCGGCATCACTACCCAATTCCATGGCATAATGCTTCTTGATATCATCGAATTTACCGTAGAGCAATTTGATTTCAGATTTTAAGTCATCTTCAGAAAGTGAATTTATAAACTTGCCAAAGGCTGCTCTACTCATAACTATATATAATATATGATACTAATGTAAGAAATAGAGTGAATATGAGAATATCCTATGTTTTATAACGTGAAGAAAGTTTACTTAATTCCTTTCCGTTTGTTTTCTTATTAAGCTTGAGCAAAACAATAAGTGCTTACAAAAAAATATGACTGTCGGCTTCTGAGTACCTGGCTTGACCCATCCCTTTCCATAAAAGGGAAGAAGTAAAGTCCCCTTTTAAGTGGATTTATGGGTCAAAAAAGAGAGGTGTCCTTCAAAAAACTGTTAGATAAAAGCCGATAGGTATGCAAAAAAAAGAGCGGAATGTACTTTTACATCCGCTCTATTTACTTGTGTTATATGTTATGAATTACTAAAATTCAATAAGTTGTTCCTCAGCATCTAATACTTCTGTCTCATCGACAAGAGGCTTTCCGCTTCCGAATGTAATGCCTACAGAAAGTGTGATTCTGTTTGCACTTTTGTTTTGCTTCAAAATGTCATTTCCAATTGTAAAATTGTCAACCACACTAGCAAATCTGTGTAGATACCTTACATCTATGTGCACCTTCCCAGCTTTGTATCCAAGTAGTCCTTGGAAGCCAGTATTGATGTCACTTTCAGTATCTACATAGTTATCTACGTTTCTAAGCTCTGTGTTTTTGTCTACAAGCAATTCCATTACTGGACCAAGACCAATTTTGAAGTCATTTAAGAAATTGACGCCTGCAGTAACAGGTAGTTCTACAATTAATCTTGATTCTTCATGGATTGTTGGCACTTGATTAGATCTGAAAAAATCTTGTGATGAATACTCTTGAATATATCTTGTTCCTAGTGCTTCAAACTGAAGGAAACCAGGTCCGATATTGTTATAAAGCATTACACCTACTGATTTGACACTGCTGCCACCTAGAAATCTTAATACTGGGGGTACTTCGTTAGAAGAGGGTATAATTCTAATATCTTGCTCAGATTGTGATACAAAACCGTATGATACTTTTGGACCAATCGACCATTGTCCAAGGGCTGTCATACAAAAGCCCAATAATAATAAGAGTGTTAGTTGAATTCTCATTCTTTAAATATTCTAATTCGTTTTTCAAAAAATTTTTAATTGACCTATAACACGTTTTGTAGACACATACAGAACATTATTCCACTAATTGACTTTTCCAATAGTCTAAATTTTGCAAAGCACATTGCATTAATAATTCTGAGAGGTAGGGACTTCGTAGAGATTTGTAGGGTTTATGAGGATAATTAGAGTATTGATAGACCTTTTTAGGTCTTTTTATGAGAATTAATCAATATTATAGGCTTTCGATGTTTTCTATGATGGCTAAAAGTCCTACTTTTGCACTCTTAATTTCAAAGAAGCGTAATTAGTTATGTCTAGAATTTGCCAACTAACAGGTAAGAAGCCCATAAAGGGAAACAATGTATCTCACTCTAAGAGAAGAACGAAAAGAAGGTTTCTACCTAACCTTAATACGAAGAAGTACTATATCCCTGAGACGGACCAGTGGGTAACACTAAAGATATCCGCCTCTGCAATGAGGACAGTAAATAAGGTCGGAATCTATGAATTCATCAAAAGACAGCAGAAAGCTGGTTTCGATGTAGGAATTGACCTGAAGTAAGATTTTTAAGAAAGAATAACAGAAACACAGCAGATGGCAAAGAAATCAAAAGGCAACAGAATTCAGATCATTCTAGAATGCACTGAGCATAAGACCTCTGGCATGCCAGGCACATCAAGATATGTGACACAAAAGAACAGGAAGAATACACCAGATAGAATGGAACTAAAAAAGTATAATCCTGTGCTAAAGAAGTATACAGTTCATAAAGAAATAAAATAATATACCATGGCTAAAGTATCAAAGAATGCGAGGGTTGCTCAGAGAGCCGCAAATGCTGGTTCAGGTAGAGATTTCGCAAAAGTTATCAAAAGCATCAAAGATCCAGTAACTGGAAAATACACCTATAAGGAAATGATGGTGCACAAAGACAAAGTGAAAGAATTCTTTGCTAAGAAGTAAAAAGCAAAATTTCAATTAGAGATATATCAAGAGGCAAGGTAACATAGATACTTTGCCTTTTTTTATAACATAAACAGTCAGTTGTAGATGGGTATTTTTAAGAAGTATTTTACTAGAGATAAAAAGCAGGAATTAAATCAAGGTGTTGAAAAGACTAAGAAATCTCTATTTGGCCAAATAGCTAAGGCTGTTGCAGGCAAGTCCACTGTCGATGAGTCATTTCTAGATGAATTAGAAGGCATCCTCATTTCTTCTGATGTAGGATTAGATACGACTGTCAAAATAATAGAGCGACTAGAAAAGAAAGTCTCAGAAGATAAGTATTTCAACACCAGTGAGCTCAACAGTATTCTCAAGTCAGTCATCGTAGATATCCTCGGTGAAAACAACACTGAAGATATCGAGGACTTTGTCTTCCCAGAATTTCATAAGCCCTATGTCTTATTAGTGGTCGGTGTCAATGGTGTGGGCAAAACCACAACGATAGGAAAACTGGCACATCAATACAAAAAGAGAGGTAAGAAAATTGTGCTAGGCGCAGCAGATACCTTTAGAGCCGCCGCCGTAGACCAACTCAAAATATGGGCGGACAGAAATGAGGCGGACTTCTACTCTAAAGGAATGAATACAGATCCAGCTGCTGTAGCTTATGAGACAGTTCAGTATGCCATGAATAATGATGTGGATGTATGTATTATAGACACCGCAGGAAGACTACATACTAAGAAACATCTGATGACCGAACTTACTAAAATCAATGCCTCCATCAACAAAAAACTACCTGGCGCGCCACATGAAGTCATGCTGGTACTGGATGCGACTACTGGTCAAAATGCCATAGAGCAAGCGAACAAGTTTACAGAGGCGACTCATGTGACTTCACTGGCCATGACCAAACTAGACGGGTCGGCAAAGGGAGGTGTTGTTTTGGGGATTTCAGACCAGTTTAAAATTCCAATTAAATATATCGGTGTGGGAGAAGGGATAGAACAATTGCAGGTATTTAACAAAGGTGCATTTGTAGAGGCCTTATTTGAATAAATATTGACGAAAAGTCATTAAAATACATCCATCCATATAGATAAAGATGTGATTGCAAAGTATTTTTGCAACAACAACTTCACAAAGAATCTAGAGACATGAAAAAAAGTTATCTCATCGCATTTCTAGCCCTCGTAGCTGCTATTTCTATTATAGTATCAGCCTCTAAGGATGTCAGTAAATATGCCACCTTCGACTCAGCTGAGCTTAACCAAGGCAGAGTTAAGATTGCTGGCACTATAGATAAGAGTGAAGATGTTGTGTATGACCCTATAAACACACCTAATTCATTTTCATTCCAAATGAAAGATGCAGATGGTGGCAGTAAAAAGGTCATCATGAAAAAGGCAAAGCCACAAGACTTTGAAAGATCTGAAACAGTAGTTGTTACAGGTAGGATGGAAGGGGACATTTTTATAGCTGATGAAGTTTTGATGAAATGTCCATCCAAATACAAAGATGAAGAACTCCAGCTAAGAGCTGAAGTAGAAAGACCCTCTTGATAGCTGACGTTACATATATAGGCGAGCATCTCTGGCCAGGTTACATTGGACACTTTGCCATTATACTTCTTTTTTGTTCTGCCCTATTTTCCGTCGTTTGCTATCGCCAAGGAGCCAAGAAAGAATTAGACGCTAAAGGCAATTGGACCAAGTTGGGTCGAGTAGGATTTGGGTTGCACACCATTTCCCTTTTCACAGTCATTGCCGTGCTATTCTATGTCATGGTTAATAAGTACTATGAATACTCCTATGCCCAAGCGCACGTCGCTGATGACCTCTCTATGAAATACATCCTCTCTTCTTTTTGGGAAGGTCAAGAAGGCAGTTTTCTACTATGGATGTTCTGGCATGTTATTTTGGGATGGGTAATTATCGCTAGGGGTAAAATGTGGGAAGCCTCCGTAATTATGTTTGTTTCCATTGTAGAAGTAATTCTTGCATCCATGCTTCTCGGTATTCATATTGAGATAGGAGACTTCATATATAAAGTAGGCAGCAATCCTACCACGCTGCTCAGAGATATTTTTGAGGCACCTATATTTGAGAAAGCAGACTATGTAGAAGTCATCAAAGGAAGTGGACTTAATCCACTATTACAGAACTACTGGATGACAATTCATCCCCCTACTCTATTTTTGGGATTCGCCAGCGTGACTATTCCATTTGCATATGCAGCTGCTGGTCTTTATACCGGACAACACAGAGCCTGGCTAAGTCCTGCGCTTAAATGGGGATTATTCTCGGCAGGATTTCTAGGTACGGGCATACTTATGGGCAGTGCCTGGGCTTATGAAGCACTATCATTTGGTGGATACTGGGCATGGGACCCTGTAGAAAATATGTCTCTGGTCCCCTGGCTCATTTTGGTGGGTGGCGTTCATGCAAATCTAATTGCGAAGAGTACTGGGAGAGCTATAAGAAGCACCTATATATATTACTGTCTTGCTTTTGTACTCATCCTCTATTCTACTTACCTCACCAGAAGTGGCATTCTCGGAGATACCTCAGCACACGCCTTTACTGAGATGGGACTTGAGCCGCAACTTATTTTCATAGTTGCATTTTTTGCGCTTTTATCTACAGTTCTCTATATCCTCAAGAGTAAAATAATTCCTGTTCACGAAAAAGAAGAATCGATATATTCAAGAGAATTTTGGATGTCAATCGGGGCATTGGTACTCTTGTTCAGTGGCATTATCATTTCGGCTTCTACTTCTCTGCCCGTAATGAATGCTATAATAGAATTATACGACCCTGAGTTCGTAGGGACTGTGATAGATGACCCTATCCCCCACTTCAACAAATTTCAGATATGGATTTCTGTGATGATTACTTTGCTTTCTGCAACGGCCATTCATCTTAGATATAGAGCCAAATCTTTGTCTAGTGGCCAGAATAGAAGTCTTATCAAACAACAAGTTTTCTTCCTAGCTCTGGCAGGTCTTCTAACCTTTCTAATGTCTCTATGGATAGATTACGTCCACTGGAAGTATGTTGTCCTAGCTGTTTGTGCTTTCTTCACGATTATATCCAACATCGCTTATCTAATCTCTAAGGCGAATAAGCAAGGCCGAATGACATCTGCCGTATTATCACATTTCGGGTTTGGCTTAATGATTTTAGGAATTGTTGCGAGTGGACTAAACGAGTCTGTTATTACTACAAACCAATTTGCAATGCAGGGGCTTATTAAAGAGAAGGATTTGGCTAGTGCAGTCAAACTTATCAAGCATGAGCCGATGTATGTCAATGGATACTGGCTTACTTATGAAGGAGATACTATAGAACGACTCACAAGAACATTCAAAGTTAAGTTTGAGAAAGAAACTGAGAAAGGAAAAGAAAAGCCTTTCTATGTCTATCCTAATGTGCTTTTCTCTAATGACATGACTCAGGTAGCGACTACCAATCCTGATGCAAAGCATTATTTGCATAAAGATATATTTACGACCGTAGCTTCACTACCCAAGACACAAATGGATATCAAGTATGTCCAAGAAGAAGAAGATTCTCTGGAGTATGTCTCATATGACTTGTCTGCCGGAGATACCATATTTACAAAGGAACATTATGGTGTAGTCAGAAAAATTGATTTCGATCCTAAGCATAAGGATTACCTGAACCATAAAAATGATATAGGGATCGGTGTGGTAATTGATTTTATGACCTTGGATAGTGATGAGAAATTTATTGGTCAGCCAGCTATAGGTATCAGAGAAAATCTCCTCTATCAATACAATGACCAGATTAACGAATTGCAGCTAAAGCTAAAATTGAATGAGGCTTCCTTCGATAATTATTATACAACAGAAGACAAACTAGTTTATAGCTCATTCAAGGTCAAGCAAGGTGGTCAATTTGATTATAATGGTGAAAGCTATACCCTTAATGGATTTGACAAGCAAATAGATAATCCTAACTACGAGGAAAAAGAAGGAGACATCGCTGTCATGGCCAACATAACCAGAAACTCGGATCAAGAGTTATTCTCACCGATATATATCATCAGAGATTCTAAGCCATTTAATATAAAATCACATGAACCGCATAGTGGCGTTCATATAAGAATGACACATATTGATCCTACCAATGAAGAGTTTACGATGCTCACTGCCACAGATATCAGAACTGATTCTAGTATTAAATTGGAAGTAGCTGAAAACGTTGGGCGAAGTGATATCATACTTTTAGAGGCCCTTGTCTTCCCAGGAATAAATCTATTCTGGGCTGGCTCTATTTTAATGCTAATGGGTTTCTTTCTTGGTTTATATAACAGAAGGCGTAAAACTTCGGTAGTTTAGAGATTGTATGTCTAGTCTACCTAAAGTTGTGAGCATTGGAGCAGGTAATGTTGCTTCTCACCTTATTCCGGCACTCCACAAGGCAGGTAATATAATAACGC
This sequence comes from uncultured Saprospiraceae bacterium, assembly GCA_964540155.1. GTDB lineage: Bacteria > Bacteroidota > Bacteroidia > Chitinophagales > Saprospiraceae > RFSX01. The sequence goes on along the minus strand of CAZIMH010000050.1, from coordinate 1,896 downwards.
AGGTGTATAGCAGAGATTTAGACCATGCTCAGAAATTGGCACTCAAAGTCAAAGCGAATTCTATCAATGATCTCCAGCAGCTTGAGGAGACTGCAGACATTTATATTATCATGGTTCATGATGATGCCATCTCAGACATAGTGGACAGTCTGCCTACGTTATCACATAAGCAAATTGTCTGTCATACCTCAGGAGGTACTCCAACCACTATACTTGGAAGAAATGCAAAGAGCTATGGAAGTTTTTATCCTCTGGAGACTTTCAAAAAGAATAGTACTCTAGAAATAGAGAAAGTACCTTTTCTTATACACGGCAGCAACGAATATACTGTTAGAACTTTGCGGATGATAGCAAGGCAAGTCTCCACTAAAGTGTCCTTGGCCAATGATGTTGAAAGAGAGCAGTATCATATGAGTGCTGTCTTTCTTAATAATTTCTCAAATCATTTGGTCTGTCTAGCTCAGGATTATTTAAGTGAATCAGGATTAGATCCACGCATGCTAGATGCTATACTACAAACGACATTCACCAGAATGCTCAATGGCGATGTATGCACTAACCAAACTGGTCCAGCCATCAGAAATGATATTAAAGTCGAACAAAGACATCTTGACCTACTGAAAGAAAAGCCTGCCCTAAGAGCATTATACAAGGGCTTAAGTAATAGCATCAAAGCGAAGTATCACCAAAAGACAGACGATGAGAATATTGGGTGAATGGACATATGAAAAGCTTCGATGTACGGCTATGGTCATGAGTGGTCGATATATCTTGAAAATAGAATCAGGACTGCTAGAGCAAACTTACAAATTCAGAGATGGGCAGTTCACCTCTTTAGATGAATTGAAATCAAAACTGACTTCTGAGTTCTACTCTCAATCATATGATGCATTTAGTTTAATGAAGCAAAATAGCGCAGCGTTTATTACTAATGATGATGAAGAGATTGAATTCCCAGACATTATCTAAGCCTTATATTCATGGGTAATATTCTTAGCTACATATCGCTTAGATTGATTGTATTCATCTTTTGGTTAGTGCCTTTCAAGCTACTCTATTTATTCTCAGATATGCTAGGGTTCATTCTAAAGAATGTCTTCAAGTATAGGTTATCCGTCATCGATAAAAATATCCGATTCGTATTTCCTACCAAATCTGATGAGTGGGTTAGCAATACCATCTCAGAATATTACAGCTACTTTATAGATCTCATACTCGAAACGCTGAAAGGGATGAACATGTCACCATATAAGCTGCAGCACCGATTCAAGTTCACTAATCCAGAATTTCTAAATAACTATTTTCATGAAGGTCGTCACGTATTTATCTATGCACAGCATCTCAATAATTGGGAGTGGGCAGCCATGTGTCTTGGGGTTCAAATGAAACATCACCTTGTGGGTGCCGTAAAAGAACTGTCTAATCCATACACAAACAAATACATCCAAAAAGGTCGTTCCAGTTATAATGTAAGTGTTGTTCCTACTCATAAGGTTGGCCACTATCTAAGCACCCTACCTCAAAAAACAAAACCAGAAGGTATTGTATTCATAGCTGACCAGAGACCTAGTGGCAAAGAGAAAACCGTCAAAGTATCCTTCTTCAATAAGCAAATAGATTTTCATTCAGGTGCAGCCCATTATGCGCTGAAGGCAGATGTTCCCATCATAGATTTTAAAGTCACAAAGATTAAAAGAGGATACTATGAGATGGAAGCTGTCTTACTTGGGTACGCTTCAGAGTATGATAGTGCAGAAGAGATTACTCAAACCTACGCAAGCTTTCTAGAACAGCTTGTGTCTGAAAGCCCAGCGCTATGGTTATGGTCACACAAGAGATTTTAAAAGGAGATAAAATAATGACTGAACTACAAAGAGATAAAACATTTGAGCCTAC
>CAZIMH010000049.1:0-13844 GCA_964540155.1 uncultured Saprospiraceae bacterium | reverse complement strand
TAACAATAAAGTATTTTATTATTTTGATAATAAAATAAATATTAGTATATTATACTTCTAATTGGGCATATTTAGAAATTAATTATTGAATATCATTGGATTAATCTTAGTCTAGCGTTAAGCGCTTATTGCTGACTCAGAGATAGAATCCAAACCGTATAAATAATTTTTTCATTCTAAAATCAATAGTTATGATGAACGAACCAGTCCAATCAATTATGACCACAAATCCGATCACGGTCTCTCCCAATGCCTCTTTGCATACTGTAAGACAGATATTCATGACTAATAGAATTCATCATTTACCAGTGGTGGATTCGAATAATCATCTTATAGGACTCTTGACTACTTATGATTTGTGGAAGAACGAAATTGCGCCAGCAGAATACCACCAAGTGAAGGTGTATGATGTTATGACGACTCGGATAGCAAAAATCTCTGCTTCAGACAAAATAGGAACAGCAGCAGAAATTTTTCTTGACAACAGATTTCATGCTTTGCCAGTCATAAATAAAGAAAACAAGTTGCAAGGAATAGTAACTTCCCATGATGTGCTGAAGTATGAATTTCTCAAAGCTTATCCTAAGCCAATACTCTTTAGAGAAATCCTCTTGCAGAACGGAATGAACAGGGTTTCTGCATAATCCATCCCCACATTACCGGCTAACAAGTTTCCACTCTTAAAGAAAAAGGGTGGAAACTTTTGGTTTCTATACTACGCCTAAAAACAAAAGGCTTTAGTTATTTAATAATACTTGCTCTATAAAAACGCCATTAGAGAGCGCATGCAAAATAGCCCCGACCAAGCCGATAAGAAATAATATTACCGAAACCCAAATCAGCCTCTGTTTTATTGAAATCGATTTGCCTAGAGCATATAAATCTTGAATCATCTCATTATAGGTATTATTACCACTGGACATAATTCTATCCATTTCAGCTTTATATTGTGTAAATGAGAGCTTGGAAAAACTACCAGCATACAAAGTGCCACTATAATTATTTTCTTTATTCTTCATGTATCTATGTGGTAGCATAGCTAACAAGGCAAATACCATAGACCCCATACCAAAATTCAGTAACAGCTTAGATCCAAACTGTATTACTGCTCTGGCATCTGGAGGTGCCATAAACATGACACCCATTAACAATGAGATAATAATTGAATTGATGGTGAGGATAATACTAGCTTTATTATCGATCATCCTGATAAGATTATAATGGTTTCTTAGTGTAGTACGAAACATGGTCTGGACAGCCTTACTATCAAAATAGTTTAGCTTCTCTAGTTCTTTCATTGCCTTACTACTCAGCTGAGTACTATTCGATGTGTCAGGTTTGTCTGTCATAGTAAAAGCGTATTCTATTTTGTTATGTGGACTATGGAGTCTGTCAGTATTGGGGTGTGATGGCTTAAAAGGCCTGAACTAAATTTAGTAAATATAAATAAGAAAGAATCCACCTATATCTATAGAAGTCATTGCAGCTGGGCCTTGTTCACGGTATTCTATATGACCTACCTAGGGTTTTTGCCTACAGACATAAGGGTTTTAACCCGTCAGAAGAAAGGGTGGAATCACTCTTTTGAGAAGGACTGATTTTCACCAACTTGCATTTATATTTCTTGCTTTAGTAATAATCTAAAACTTGGCTATGAATAAGATATGCTTTATTCCTATAGTAATCTTACTGATGATTCTACTGGAAAGCTTTGTTTCTTCTGGAGACCTAACAACGATGGATGGTAGACTAACCTATGAGAAAGGCAATGGCATTTTTTTGATAACTAATGAAACTAAAAGAATAAACTTATCATTTGTATATGATAGTGAGAATAGCTTAGTGATAGATGATTTTGGATACGTGGAAGTCACAGGACGATATTACAAGCACTTAAATGTACTCAGAGTAGAAGCAATAAATGGAACAACAGAATTGCCATTTATGTGTTATATAGAATAGATAATTGAGATTGAGTAAGTATAATTAATTTTAAATGGAGGTCTTCGTCGGCCTCCATTTTTTATTTATAATCATACTCTGAGAGTACTATATAAAAAAAGTGAGTGCAGTCAATGCACTCACTTTTTTTAATTATTTATGGTCTTAATCCTTATTTAATAACGGATAGTTTAGACAGTTGGACACTATTGCCATTTCTAAGTTGGATAATATATAGTCCAGGAATCATGTCATTTGTTTCTACAGTGGTAGAACCAGTAAATGATTCTCTATGTATTAATTTTCCATTAGTAGATAACATATCTAAAGACCATGCTTCACTTGAATTTGATTTCGCTAATACTTGGAACGACGCATTCGTTGGATTAGGGAATATCTCGAAGAATCTATTTTCAGTTGTAATGTCTGTAGTAGATGTTGGTGCATCTGCACTTGTGTTGATTAAGAATGCAGTCTTATCTATCCATCCTCCTTCACCATCAATTACTGTGAATGTGAATTCGTCTGTTATGGCATCAGAGCCATCATGTCTAAATGCAATGCTGTTAGCGTTAATATCAGCCTGTGTAAACTGATCACCCATTCTCATCGTATTATCATTAAATTCTAATGAACCATTAACTGGTAACTCCACAATTGTGAAGATTAATTCGTCTGCAGAATTATTGTCATCACTGACGAATAATTCTCCATTTCTGATTGTGTTAGCACTTCCTTGCCTTACCTCTAGAATCTCATTGTTCACAATAAATGGGTTATCAATTACTCCATCTGAACATAACTGAAATTCGAAATTAGTCACACTTCCTCCTAGTCCTGCTCTATTATCTTCTACTTCCAAAAGCCAATCTCCGTTAATAGATTCTCCTGAGAATGTTGTTAATGGATCTATCGGCTGCATTCTATTGCCATTTACATTAGGGCATCCTGGCTGAAGGGCACCACCATCATCAAAACCTGCATTGAAATCATTAACATTTAAGCAACTGCCACCGCTGAATACAGCGACTCTTGTGCCATTAGGACTAACTAGGAATGCATTTACATCTGTCATTCTACTATGCCTTCCTGATATATTAATAATATTAACATCAGTCACATTCCCACTTCCACCGACAAAAGTAGTAGAACTAACTGTTGATGGTCCAGTAGAAGGTATATTGACCGGAATATCTGTTGCTCTAAAATCAGTACAGCTAAGAGAAGGTGTAGCTAGTGTGAAAACCTCAGAACTTACCTCGCCTAAACAACCATTATAAGCGATTACTCTCCAATAATAAACGGTACTATTATCCAATGAAGTCAAGGCATCAGAATTTGTCTCCAGTCCTACCTCATCAGATATTATAGTTACATTATCATCGAAAGAAGGATTAGTAGCAAATTCTAATCTGTACCCAGTCGCATTAGGACTGCCATTCCATACAAATTCAGGGAGTGCTAACACTCCTGATGTGCCACTTGCTGGAGACACAAGTTCGAAATCTTCCATATCGGTACCTGTTGCAAGTACTGAAACACTAAAGTCTAGGGTGTCGGCATTAGGCCCCGTTGCTCTTACTACGATGTCAAAAACGCCTGAGTCCTCTACATTAGAGAGGTCTATATCTAATTCTGTACTGCCTTCCGCAGGTATAGGGTTTTGCGAAAATGTAGCTGTTGCATCAGCAGGAAGACCACTTATTACTTCTAAGGTAATCTCTTCACCATAGTTTAAAAATGGTGTTGCACTAATAGTAGTAGACACTGATTCCGGCAAGCAAATATCAAATGATTTATTTAGAGCCTCTACAAAGAATCCTGGTTGTGTTGGTTCATTTACGCGTATATCACCTCTTCCGATATTGAAAAATATATTGTCATTTGCTTTGACTTTAATTTTACCTTGAGAAGTAATGACATTCGGAATATTTATTAGTTCTGATCCATCATTCGGCGTTCTTTGCTTGAGCAAGAATGGAAATGTTTCTGCTTCGTCTGCTGAGAAATAAATGTCTACAAATTGGGCATTGATAATCTCATTATCTGTATTAGCGACATCCCACTCCACCATCATCGTTTGACCTGGTTCGGTGTCAGTGAAATTTGATGGTTCTGTGACTTCAAATGGTCCTGCACTTTCGTCTGAATTAAAAGTAATAGTAGACCAAGCTACCCCGCCTGCTGTTGTATTATTATCTCTAACTACAAAGTTGAAATTGAATTCTCTGGTTCTTCTAGGTAGTCTTTCTTCATCCCAGTCAGTGCCTTGAAGCACATTACTAAGTCTTGGGAATATTCTTGTTTTATCCGGACCAGGTCTGTAGACTCTGAACATTGGACCATCATTGGCCTGTTCACCTATGTCCTTAGGAAAACCAGTATCTATCTGTTCCCAAGAGAAGGTTAGGTCGTCACCATCTGCATCCGTAGCATCCCCTATAAGTTCGAATGGCGTACTGATAGGAATATTGAATCCACTCGGCTGATCTATAATAACTTCAGGAAAATTATTATTTGTAGTTTCTCTAGTTCCGCACTGAGAACCGCCTCCGTTTTGTACAAATTGTCTCATTTGATTCAGGCTACATACGTGGAAACTAATGATGTCGCCACCTGTAACATTATCTGGACCACAGAGTCCTTGATAGGAAAGTATCGTATTTCCAGAGCCGGGTTCGCAAGAACTTGCAAATGCAAATTGGTCATTGAGGCCAGCACATTGGTTCCATGTGTGCCCAGCAGCAAACTGATGACCTAACTCGTGTGCAGTAACAGTCACAAAAAAGAATTCTATGTTAGAATTTCCTACGCAACTTACACCTGCTGCTTTCGCTGGACCACAGATGGAACCACCGAAGGCTACACCACCTACGTCTGTACATCTTGTAGTCAGTACATGACCTACATCATAGGCATTTTCTCCTACTCTGTTATTGATAATATTTGTGTTTTGAGTTAATATCTCTCCGCCTACATTTGGATTAGTGTACGGCTCTGTGTCATTGAAGAAGATAAGTCGGTCATTATTATCTATCAGTTCGAATTTGATTGCCATCTCAGTTTCCATTAATAGATTTAATCTATTAAGGCCTGTATTCATCTTGGATAGTACAGCGTCTACAGTTCCTCCTTGCTGAGAACCCCAAGCACCTGTGGTTGCCATCGCTAGTCTGTACGTCACTTTTTCCACTGGGACATTAGCTGATTTCAGATACTTTCTAGGTCCTAATTTTCGCTTAAGACCTTCCGTCTCTAATCTATTGTTGAAATCCTCTACAGCGCAAGTGCCATCCATGCCTTCTATGTTCGGCTTGTGGTCCAGGACAAAGTAGGAGATGTAATAAGGCATATCAGCAGCATCCTCTACATATCTATCTATATACATTGTTCCAGTAGGAGAATTAATCGCGCCATGGAACCCATAATTGTCAAAATCAACTCTTGCTACCATTCCAGGAGAATCGATAGAAGAGCCTATATAACTTTTTATATGAGGAAACTTGGCTGCCAGAACAGGGCTCATGCCAGGACTCTCCACAAAATCAAACTGCTCTATGGTCCCATCTGCAAGGGGCAACTCCAAAATGATACCTTCTTGCCTGGTGTTCTTAACATCCTCCATAGGCGCTTGTAACAGCTGCTTTTTTAGGGTATTTATATCTAAATGAAATGTGTGATAAGCATCAGGAACTATTGTTCTTAGGCTTTGATCTGTTGAAATAGTTGATTCATTGACTTTCTTCCAAGGATTCTGAGCGAATACTGAAGTCGATACTAGAATTAGAATCAAGAGTGTGGAAAATCTCATGTGTTGTCGTTTTTATACAAATATAAAAATGCAAACGCCTATATCAGACTTTGGGTTTAGGATTTTGGCGACATGAGGTCATTGTTTAGTCTTAAATTATCCTTAATGCTTCAGAAAAATCAGAAAAAACAAAAAAATCGGAAAATGTATAAAATACTGAATATGCTGATTATCTTTGCTTCAGAATTAAAATTGTGGAAAAGGCTAAGTTTTCAGTAGAGGCAATAGTGAGCTGTGATGAAAGAGGTCAGCTAGTATTGCCAAAGGAGGTAAGAAAAAGGCTAAAAATTAGTTCTGGAGAGAAAATGGCTTTGTTGAATTTCACAAATAAGGATGATGAGTTTTTACTCACGCTTATTCGGATTACTTCATTAGAAGAACTAATTAAAAATTACATGACACCAGTAGTCAAAGACATTATCAAATAATATAGTCTGTAATTAACGTTGCAGCATGATTTTCATTGAGATTGATATCATTTTTTGGAAGGGTGCCACATATACTGTGGCCTCTTTTTTTTTGTTTAACGCGATACCCAAAAATCTAAAAGATGGCTCTTAGCTGGGCTCCTGCATTGTGTACGGTGCGATTTCCCTCGGATTTCCGAGCACTATAATTGAATATAAGGTCAAAATTCTTACCTACTCTTCTAGTATAGTTAGATTGGAATATAATATTGGTTCCAGGTGTCAGCCCTTGAAGCATTTCAAAGGTTACTGCTGGGTTACTAGTGCCATCCATGGTAATGAAGACCAAATTTGTGCTCACTTGCAGATTAGATGAAGACGACTTACGCCATGTCAGTTGCATGCTCAAGTCCTGCTGCAATGACTGCTGATGCGTGCCAGCCTCCACGGCCATTGGATCTAGAATATTGGAACTTTTTTCTATTCTGTAACTTGTAATTAGCCTTAGATTTGTAGTAGGTCTAAAATTTATCTGAGGGACTACTCTCCAGAAATTTATATCGAAATCTTGTATTGTAAAATTTGACCGATGATCCCGACTACCTAATCCAGTTTCCACAAGAAAATCTAAGGATTTAATAATATTTATTCTGGTTCTACTGAAGAATTCTCTGTTTGTTCTTCGGATGTTATCTGTTACTTGTTGGGTTTGATTTCCTAGTGTTCTATATGATAGTTGGATATCATAATTAGTTTGACCTCTATTGAAAAACAAGTCATTATCTATAGCTGTATTGAATGCAATAAGACTTGGGTTATTAAGGTCTAAGATGATAGGAGAAAAGAACCCGCCTAATGAATCCGTCTGAGACCTTTGGTCCAATCTATACCTAGTGCTCCATTGGAATTTATTCAATACACTTTGTTTGTTCTTGAGAAACTTTTTAGGTGTGATTCTAAGGGACTGATTAAGGATGGTATTATTTGAATTAATAAACTCATTATTGAATATTGTGATCCGTTCGTAGTTAGCCTGATCTATGAAGGTGGCAATCTCGAATTCAAATACCTGTGGGATGCTGTCCATATTAGAATCTATCCATACATAAGAACCTTCGCCACGTTGTACTTCTACAAACTGAAATTCTACTTTAGGTTCTTGACCACTATTAGACTCATAGTAAGTGTTTAAGGTGATGCCTTTATTGAAGAGATTGAGACGGTGTTCTATCGTTCCCAGTAAGGTTTGTTTACTTCTATTGTCATCTAGATTATCTACATCCTTAAAGTCTCTGTAAGTTACGTTCCACTTCAGGTCAGAAGTTTGATTTGATTTCCAGGCACCGCCAACAGCATAGTCATTAGAGATGGATGTTCTAGTCAGTGCTGTTCTTTCTGCTCCTAAAATTTTATCATCTATTCTTCTGGTTACGGAGGCATTGATATTGAAAGCTTTATTGGTGGATGAAGTTACATACCCTTTGACGAGATCATAATTGAAGCTATTCACATCCAAGGTATCACTGTCTAAGGCTTCTGCTGTATTTCTTTCCTTTTCGTAGTACACACCCAGTGACCAATTTGGCGTTAGGGCATATTCCATGGTTAGTTTAGGTCTAAGGAAGGCCGTTTTCTCATTGAGGAAATCACTGGAAGAGTTAAGCAATGTACTTGCACCATCGACATATAGCTTTCCTATTCGGTGCCTTCCAGTAACAGTATGCCTGAGGCCATCATATATATTTCGGTTATGGAAGCCTGCAAAACTATACCCTATCTCGGAAAGGCCTTTGGATAAAGTAAAGCCTGTATTATGCAATACCTGATCATTTGTTGTTGTAAGCCTTGTTAGATTCCAATCTCTAATAAATTCGGTTGGTCTATAGGGATTTAGTGGATTATAGTTTTTATCCCTTAACTCTACTTGCGTAGAAGAACTCAGTTTCCAAGGAATGATATTCGTGCTGTCAGACTTCTCTTTTCCAAGGACTCTTTCATCTGAAATTTTAGCCAATAGCGCTATCCCAACATTGTCATCATTATCTACCTCAGAGAATCTATTGAGATTAAATTGGCTTAGAGCGGATTCTACATTCACTGAGGTATTGTCTCCTATATCGTAATTGATGCCAGCTGTAAATAACTGCCTTTGTTCTGGCGCGACGAGTTGGATGTTTGTAGAAAAAGGGCCACCAGGTTCAAATCTATATACCCTTCCATTAGTACCTGTTTCTGTATCTATTACATAGTCGCCGTTGCCTTCACCTACAAATGAAAATCGAGCTGAGACTACATTCTCTGTTTGACCTGGAGCATGTACCAGAATGCCATTTTCCACGCGGTATGGAACCAGACCAGTAAAGTCATTGTCCACTGGAATAAAAAGTCCAGACCTCTGAGCAGGTTGGTCCCCGCTTTCTTCAAAAATCCGAATATCTGTGGAGTCCAATTGGATATTACCCGTTACATTTTTACTGTCTTGTTCACTGTATGTATTGAAATACGCAGACAGATTGCCTTTGCTAAAGGTGGATTCAGTGGCATAGAAAGACCTCAGATAATTTTGACTGGCAAATTCATATTCTACAATGATTCTGGTATTCTCTGTGATAATCATGTTTGGCGTAAATCGCAACTCTGCTCGGTTATAATCTATGACGTAATCAAAGTTCTCCCCTCTTTTAAGCAATCGCCCATCTGCAAATACTTTCTCCGTGCCCGATAGCACTTGTAAGAATACTTCTCCGGGGTCACCCTCTAGCCTATATGGACCTTGATTGCCTTCTGTAATGGCTAATTGAATTCTATTAAACTTACCTCTGGAGATGGCAAAACTGCCTTTATTATAAAGAGACCACCCTTTCTCAGAAGAACTATGATTGCTCACGCTTATCCCTTGGAGCTTTTTATAGTACTTCATAAAGTAACCCTCTGGAGCGGCTAATTCATAGTCACCAGCAATCACCTTAGTCCTATCTTTTTGAATCTCAATAAATACCTTGTCAAACTCCTGTAAGACCTGTGTGTTTCCCTCGGGCTGAATAGGAATGTTGTCATCTGATATGGCTGCTCGTATAAGTAGCCCATTACCTAGGTCTCCAGTCATTTGCAGATTAAAGTCAGACATCAGAACCAAATCTTGAGAATTACCAAAATTAATTCCTCTGGTAAAACTCCCGGTATATTCCAATTTGTTGGACTGAATCAACCGTCTGTCAAAAGATTCATCCTTGGTGTAGTCATTTTTAATTCTAACTATACTGGATTTCTCTACAGTATCCTCTGGGTCCATCAAAGGTTGTGAAGTGGACAAGTCATAGGGAAGGACCCTATATTGCAGTCTGACCGAATCCCTTGCTGTATTGGCGTTAATTGTTATTCCGGTTAGCGTTTCAGAGAACGAAATGGCCTCAGAATTTTTCAGATTAGACACCAAAATAGAACCTGGGACGATTGTTTTATCTAACTGAATTAATGTATCCTGACTTAGGGCGAAAATTTCCGTTACTAGAGAGGAAGTAGCTTCATGCTGACTTGATAAATTTATAGACAATAGCATACAGCACACCATAGCCAAGCCCCTAGACAAACCTGTCCAGAGAATAGAATATTTCACTGCCTTATATATCGACCTATCCAAAATGTATGAAGACAAGCAGTCTTCTATATCAGGTTTTTTACTTTGAAAATAAGTAAGCTTCTTAGTCTTATTTCATACCATAATGGTCAATAAACGTCTGTTTAGATCTATTAATTGGTATAAATTAAGATAAGTAAAATGGAAAAATGGATGGTGATAGGGCATTCCTACCCTAATGTGTAACGTAAAACCAATGCAAAAATTAGTCCTTTTTGCCCAATTATTAAGAGTAGAAATTAAATATTTGAAAGATTATATTCTTAATAACATTCTAAGTATAAAAAAGGATTTTGAATAAGCGCATATATTGCAATTATTGTATTAATGTAAGAGATTTGATGTAACTGATTTTACCACGATAAACGGTCATACACATAAGTAGGATACCCTATATTTGTTTTTCTTTAAGAATTATACTCAACCATGTACTCCTAGCCTTTGTGGAGTAGAAGAAATAGTGAAATGAGAAGAGTTACTCTTGTCCTAGTTTATATTATTTTTCATTTCTGCATATCCAATGCACAAGAAAATCGATCTATATCTGGACAAAATAACAATGTGGCAAACCCAGATTGGGGGTCAGCGGAGGCCAATTTAAAACGAATTTCTGGCGCAAATTATCAAGATGGCATTCAGGCTATTACTGAAGCAGGTCTTCCTTTGCCTAGAGTAGTGAGCACAACACTTTTCACACAAGAAGAAGGTATCCCTGAGCCTATGCAGCTTAGCGGATATGTCTGGATGTTTGGCCAGTTTCTGGAGCATGATATCTCCTTTGTTGAGAAAAGTGGGCTGGAAGTTAGTAATATGAGAGTGCTGGCTGATGATACAACATTTGGTACAGATGCCAATGTCAGTTTTGCTAGAAATGAATTCGACCCAGCATCAGCGACTTCTGTTAACAATCCTAGAGAGTATAGTAATCAGGTATCTTCATACATAGATGGTTCTATGATTTATGGCAGTACTCAAGAAAGAGCAGACTGGCTCAGAACCTTCCAAAATGGGAAATTAAAGATATCCACGCAGACATTGGACGGACAAGAATTACTTCCTTGGAATACGACCTCAGGAGAATTCAATGACTTGGTAGATTTTTCCAGCGACACTGAGATGATAGATGAATCAGAGAAATTGCTCAAATACTTTGTGGCTGGTGATGAAAGAGCAAATGAGAATGTATTATTACTGTGCCTGCATACTATCTTCCTTAGAGAGCACAATAGATTATGTGAAAATCTGGCCACTGACAATCCAAGATGGGATGATGAAAGGATTTACCAAGCTGCAAGAAAGCTTGTTGGGGCCTACATCCAGTCCATTACATATAATGAATGGCTGCCTTCAGTAGGCGTCTTTCTTCCTGAGTATAGAGGCTACGATTCTACCTTGAATCCTGTGGTCTTCAATGAATTTTCTGCAGCGGCAGTTAGCATCAGCCAGACCTTGGCAAATAGCAGTATTATAAGAATGAATAATACAGGTGAGGATGTCAATGAAGGTAGGCTTCAGTTCGGCCAATCGCTATATAATCCCTTTCAAGTCTTGACTGTAGGTGGGCCAGATGCTTATCTCAAAGGGATGGGCACACAAGTAATGCAAGACTTAGATAGTAAGATTATCCCTGAACTTCAGAATCATGTTTTTGCCAATAATTCTGAGATTGGGATAGATTATGCAGCTATAAACATATTTCGAGGTAGAGACAGAGGGTTAGTTGATTATAACACAATGAGAAGCCACTTTGGGCTTCCACCACTCGTATCCTTTGATGAATTGTCAGAATCAGCTGAAGATGTAGACTTGCTAGAAGCGCTCTATGGAGAAATAGACAAAGTAGATGCGTGGGTAGGGATGATGTCGGAGCCACGGATTTATAGTGAGGCATTGTTCGGGGAACTAGTGATGGCTATTTTCAGAGATCAGTTTAGATTGCTTAGAGATGGTGACAGATTTTATTATGAAAATGATGAAGCTTTTAGTCTAGAACAAATAGCAGAAATTAAATCAACTACACTACACGATATTATTGTGCGGAATACGGGTATAGAGCTGATGCAAGAGTCAGTCTTTTCTGCTCTGAATCATATAGATATACCTAATCTGCAAATACCTGAGAATAATCTAGAAGCCCTTGTTGTCCCAAATCCAATTACATCTAATTCAATAGTAAAAATCCATTCGGATGAAGAGATTATGATGTCATACAGAATTATTGGAGCTAATGGTCAGTTGGTGCATTTTGGTGAGTTTCTCCTCCATGAGGGACAAGAAAATTATATGACCTTACCCTTCAATGAAAATTCCAATCTTGGTTACTACGAACTCGTTTTAACCACCCCAACGAGTCGAAATGCTGTAAAGTTGTTAAAAATCAGATAGAAACCTCTATTTGTTTTTTTTATATGTTTTATACCCCATATGAGGTATATTTAGCGGCATATTTACCCTTTTATGATTTCAAGGAGACGGTTTTCTTACTTATTAGGCCTGTTATTGGCCTCTAGGAAGGTGATAAGTTGCCAGGATAGAAAACCTATGTCTAGTGCAGGACCAGTTGTTATCAGCACATGGAATAATAGGTCAGCCAACGAAATAGCCTATAAAACACTTAAAACCAAAGGCGGACTAGATGCACTTGAAGCTGGAATAAGACATGTAGAAGCAGATCCTGGAGATCAGTCAGTTGGATATGGTGGGAGACCCGATAGAGATGGGGAGGTGACACTGGACGCTTGTATCATGGATAAAGAAGGCAATGCGGGTGCTGTAACCTATGTCAAAGAAATCATGCATCCGATTTCTATAGCCAGACTGGTAATGGAGAACACACCTCATGTAATGTTATCAGGGGATGGTGCACAAAAATTTGCCTTAGACCACGGTTTCAAGAGAACCAACCTATTGACTGAAAAATCGAAGGCAGAGTATATGAAATGGCTCAAAGAAGCCAAATACAAGCCAATTCCAAATATCGAAAACCACGATACGATAGGCATGCTTGTAAAAGACAAATCTGACAATCTAGTAGGTGGATGCTCTACAAGTGGCATGGCCTACAAGATGGCGGGTCGCGTAGGTGATTCTCCAGTCATTGGTGCTGGTTTGTATGTAGACAATGAATATGGGGCTGTAACGGCTACTGGATTAGGAGAATTAATGCTCAAATCTTGCGCTGCTTTCCTGGCTACTGAAAATATGAGGAGCGGGATGAACCCTACCGAATCTTGTAAGGCGGCCATAGAACGTATAGTGAAGAAGTATAATATCACAGATTCACAGGTAGGACTGATAGCACTGAACAAACAAGGAGAGTCTGGTGCATATAGTGCAGTGCCTGGATTCGTTTATATCAGGACAGATGTAAAGGAGTCTGTACTGATAGAATCTTCTTCATATCACAAATAGTGAGATAGGTAGGTTTTAAGCGGTTCTTAGTATCAAAATTGGCATCACATTTGCATCCTGAGGGAAGGATTGCTGTATGTCAATGCATACGGGCATTTATAGGTTTTATATTTTATGTAATAACGAATGACTGCAATAACTAGCGTCTTAGTCGACAAACAAAGCATTTTTAGAGCGGGCCTGAAAGCCTTCTTTAAAGAAAATAGTGATGCTCATGTACAGGTAGTAGGGGAGGAAAGTACAGCCGAAGGTTTGTTGACGTTTCTACAAACTAACCTAAATACTGAGCTTGTTCTACTTGACTTGAATCTTCCTGATCAAGATGGATTAGAGCTTATTCCTCAAATAAGAAAGCAGTTTAAGTACCTTAAAATTATGGTACTTACCTCATATAGCGATTATAAGTTTGTAGGACAAGCACTAAAGAATGGTGCTGATGGCTATATACTTAAGTCCAATAATCCTTCAGATTTACTTCTTGGTGTGAAGGAAGTCATGGAGGGTAATACGTATATAGCTCCAGGGCTGCATATCACCCCTCCTAATGGCAAACGATTGACAAATGGGAAGAAATCTGCTTATGAAGACCGCTTTGTCATTAAGCAGAAGCTTACAAAGAGAGAGCATGAGGTCTTAG
>CAZIMH010000048.1:0-13855 GCA_964540155.1 uncultured Saprospiraceae bacterium | reverse complement strand
TCTACTTCCCTAATCGCTCTTTTACCTCCTCAAGAAAATCTTTCTTGGTTAAGATCTTAAGCACAAAGTCATTCATGCCCCTATCTATTTTAGTGTTTTGCAAAAAGTTTAGGTCATCCATAAAATAGGCCATCTCAGTGGTGTTTCCTTTTTTGTCTGTTGCATACAGCGCCTCCGTAAGGACAAACACAGTAGAGCCCCCTTTCTTACCCGCATGTTTGAGCCAAGACTGATTAGCAGGGTTTTGCATTAGGCCTTCTAAACAAGGGTCCAGATAAGTATGCACTTTTTCACTGAAGTAGGACTTGCTATTTATTTTTTGCATCAGTTCAGCATAGGCATTAACCGTGGAGGCTACCAGCCTATCGGACCATACTCTCTGCACATCCAAATTCAAATCACCGATGTCTTTCTTATAAGACGGATCATTGTCTAACTTACCATGTATAACTTCAGTTGCAGATATATATTCCTCATCACTTAGTGCTCTAAGTGCGGCTATTAGTTCTTTGCCTTTTAAATCTTGGAAAAGTTCTTTACCTACAAATAAGGATGAAGCCAAATTAAATATAGGCGAATGGTCTTTCATGCCAAGGGTGTCTAATCGATTATTGACATTAACCAATCCTAATTTATTGGAAAGCCACTCTGTGTTGGCATTAGAACTATACCTCATCATTCCTTTTGCAATTTTCTGAATAGAAACTTCCTCTCGTCCAATTGTATTCGACCACGCAGGATGTGCACCGCCGTCTGTATTTGGTATATAGTATTTGTCCAATTCAGCAACTGGAACTAATAATTCTGGATCAATTAGACCTGCTGCAGCTTGTTCTGCATACTCTATCGCTATGATGATTTTTACTGTGCTCGCAAGTGGCATCATCTTGTCAGCATTCAATTCTGCCAAAGTTTCTCCATTACGAATGAGTTTGATGGCGGATGTTTTTGGGTTGTTTTCTAGATGATTTAGAACGGTATAAGCATCTGATTTCATGAAAAACGACATTGATACCAGACCTATACCAATTAAGACAACAACACCAATAAGTATATATAGTAAAGTTCTAAGCATTTCTTATCGTTTTGTTAGAATCTACAAAATAATAAAGATTGTCTTAATGGTCTATTAAGAAAAATGGTTATTAGATGATTAAACAGTATTCTTCGATGAGTAATAGTTGGGAGATTACTATATCTTCAATAGTAACAAGGGAAGGGAGCAATCAACCTTTTTTTAACTACCTAAATTATTACCAATGAGGAATCTTCTACTACTTACTACTATCTGCTTGACATTTTTTGCTTGTTCCAGAAAAATTCTAGTCCAGGATGCTTTTCTATCAGAATCAGACAGGGGTATACAACAAGATGTGAGAGTACAAACAACTTATGCAGGAGATGCTTACTCTTATGTTACTTTTCAATTAGATATTACCAATAATTCATCTGATTCAATCAGATTATCACAACGAGATGTAGAACTAGTCTATGATATAGACAGAGGTAGAAATCGCTACTTAAAGCCTATAAGAAAAGCAGATATAATCCTTGATTTAGTGCAGGCAGAAGAGATATTGGAAGCCGAGAAAAAGCAAGAGACAATTTCTGCGGGTGTGGTAACCGGTATAGGTATCCTCACTTCTGTGTTGGCAGGAGGGTCTGTTGTAGATAACGTCGTATACGGTGCTGCATCTACTGCGGACATCATGGTAGTAAGAGATAGATATGGTCTGGATCAAGGCAGCATAGAAGACCAGATTAGATACCATGAAGAATATACGCTTGAAGATGTTATGATTCCGCCTTTGGGTAAGGCCAGCTATGATGTGCACTTTGAGAGACTACTTATAGATGGCCCAGCAGAGATGGTGGTGTATTTTGGAGGTTTGGACCATGTAACCCAATATCAAATGCAAGTCAATGAGGTGAAAGTGCGAAGAAGATAAATTTCCTAATCCTTCATTTCTCAGTAAGTCTTTATTGTTGTGAAATGAAGGGTTGTCTTATCATTACCTCTAAAGGGCCAGCAACCCCATCTCCTTCATCATTTCCATCACATCTCCATACCAGGTTAGCGTAAAATCTTCGAAGCCTGCGTCTAGATATTGCGCCTTTAATTGATCTAGGGTGATCATGTTATTCTTGTCTACGGCAATAGACGATATTAGTTGCTGTATCCACTCACCAAAGCGTGCTTCTACTTCAATCTTGCAATAATTATTTTTAGTGTATATCGACAAAATACCCATATCCTCTTCCGCCGAGAAAGTAACAGGTCCTCCTATCCACACCAATTTGTTTTGCGGCTGCACATCTCTTCGAGTATTACGATTAAGTACACCTGATATTAAGTCTGTCGCATGAGTAGGCTCAGGTGTGCTGTGCTCAAACCACTCACTTAAAGGGAAGTCAAGCCCCACCCCATGCATGTAATTATATATAGATTTTTTAAGGCCAATAGTATAGCCATCATGGTCGGCCCCAGAAGGATCATGATATTCCAAATCATTATTGGCAAAGTCTCCAACGCCAGATAATTTTTCAACCTTAAACTTTGCCGGTTCTAACCCTACAGGACTATGTGCTGTCATAGAAAAGCGATGCCAGAAACCAGATTTCATTATTCCTGTCTCAAACATTTGTCTCACAACTTCTAGTGAATCTATCGTTTCCTGCTCTGTTTGTGTAGGAAATCCATACATAAGATAGGCATGCACCATGATGCCTGCTCTGGTAAAGTTGTGGTTAACTTTAGCCACTTGCTCCACGGTAACTCCCTTATCTATTAATTTCAGCAATCTATCAGAGGCCACCTCCAACCCCCCACTGACCGCAATACATCCTGATGCTGCTAACAGTCGGCACAGGTCCAGATGGAAGCTTTTCTCAAATCTAATATTAGTCCACCAACTCACCATCAGTTGTCGGCTGAGAATTTCCAAGGCCAGCGCTTTCATAACCGAAGGCGGGGCTGCTTCATCCACAAAGTGAAAACCGCTCTCTCCTGTTTGCTCTATAATAGCCTCCATTCTATCTACTAGTAACTTTGCAGATGAGGCTTCATAGTTCTTGATATAGTCTAGAGAAATATCACAGAAAGTACATTTGCCCCAATAGCAGCCATGCGCCATCGTCAGCTTATTCCACCGACCATCACTCCACACGCGATGCATCGGATTAGTGAGCTGTATTACTGACAAATATTGAGAAAGTAGCAAGTCACTATAATCTGGCGTGCCCACATCCTTCTGAGATACATCACCCTCCAAGCTGCCATTGATATACTGCACTTTTCCGTCTTTGCGAGTAAGCGTTCTCTTTAGCATAGAGAAATCTCGCTTATTTTCAAGATACTCGATAAGGTTACGGAGTGGCGTTTCCCCATCATCTAAGGTTACAAAATCCACGTAATCAAAAAGGCGAACCTCAGTCACTGACCTCAATTCAGTGTTGGGGTAGCCCCCACCCATCACCACCTTGATAGCGGGATGACTCTCTTTGATATATTGACCCAACTTCAGTGCTGCAAACAGGTTGCCAGGAAAGGGTACGGATAAGCATACCATGTCAGGACTAAATTCTTTTATATCATTATTTAATCTGGCAATCAATCTTTCAGTAATGAATGTATTGGGTTTTTGTAACTGATTATGCAGTGAATCGAAAGAACTTGCAGATAAACTGAGTTTCTCTGCATATCTGCTAAATCCGAAGTGCTCATCTATAACCTCAACGATATAATCACTCAGGTCTTCCAGATAAAGCGTACATATGTGTCTGGCTTTGTCTCTTATGCCCATGGTCCCAAAGGCCCACTCCAAATCATCTAATTGTTCAAACTTGCTGGCCTCAGGTAAGAAATTTCTTTCAGATATTATATAGGCTAAGGTATCATCATGTCCTTGCAAGAAAGCGATAACTTGATCTATCGATTGTATATAACTTTCTCTTAAATTATAAATGTGGCTGGCGTTTTCTGACAGTGACTCCATTTCTTTTGATTCACTACCAAATATTTCCGTCAAGCCTTTTGAAGAGAATAAATCTAGGATAACTTCTAATCCTAAATCTGATTGTCTTGCTTCTATTCCAAGTGTATTGAGATATCCTTTTATATATGCAGTTGCCGGATAGGGGGTGTTGAGTTGAGTAAAAGGCGGTGTAATTAAAAGAATCTTCACTATGGATAGCGTTAGTAGATTGCAAGTTACATAAGATTAACTTGCTTTTTAATAAGAAAGCCCGAGCTTGTGAACTCAGGCTTTCTTTTGGTCTTAATATGTGTTGTTGTCCTCCCGGATAAGGTCAGATACTTTTCTACAACTTGAATTCTATCCCTTGTGCTAGAGGAAGCTCCTTGCTGTAATTTATCGTATTCGTCTGACGTCTCATGTATGCCTTCCATGAGTCAGAGCCTGATTCTCTACCACCGCCTGTTTCTTTCTCACCTCCGAAAGCACCACCTATCTCTGCACCACTTGTTCCAATATTGACATTAGCGATGCCGCAATCAGAACCTCCTGCTGACAAGAATAATTCTGCCTCTCTAAGATTGGTGGTCATAATCGCTGAAGATAAGCCTTGGGGTACATTATTCTGAATCTTAATCGCATTCTGCAGATTACCTTTATACTTCATTATGTATAGTATAGGTGCAAAAGTCTCATGCTGGATAATAGATAAATTAGATTTTACTTCTGCCACACATGGCTTCACATAACAGCCACTGCTATATTTCTTGCCACCTAAAACTCTGCCAGGAATGAGGAAAGAACCTCCTTGTTCTTTCACCTGCTTAATGGTGTTCTTGTAAGCATCCACGGCATCTGTATCTATAAGAGGTCCTACGTGATTCTTAGGATTAAGAGGGTCACCTATCTTTAGTTGGTCATACGCTTTGACAAGAATCTTTTTTACTTTATTGTACACCTTATCATGCACAATCAGACGTCGGGTAGACGTACAGCGTTGCCCACAAGTCCCTACAGCCCCGAACACAGCACCACTCAGCACCAAGTCCAAGTCAGCATCTGGCGTAATTATTATAGCATTATTTCCTCCTAGTTCTAATAAGGTCTTACCCAATCTCTGTGCAACTGTAGCGCCGACTATCTTTCCCATTCGCGTGCTTCCTGTAGCAGATATCATAGGGACATCGGTATCTGTCGTCATGTATTCTCCTACTTCTGCGCCTCCAGTAATTATAGAACTTACCCCCTCAGGCACATTGTTTTTCTTGAGGACATCTTGCAGAATGTTCTGACAAGCGACAGTACACATCGGCGTCTTCTCACTTCCTTTCCATATACACACATCACCACAGACGAGTGCAATCATTGCATTCCATGACCATACAGCAACTGGAAAATTAAATGCAGAAATAATACCTACAATACCTAGCGGATGCCATTGCTCATACATACGGTGCATCGGACGTTCACTATGCATCGTCAGTCCATAGAGTTGGCGTGAAAGCCCTACTGCAAAATCACAAATGTCTATCATCTCCTGTACTTCTCCCCATCCTTCTTGTAGTGACTTTCCCATCTCATATGAAACCAAACGGCCAAGCATGTCTTTATGCTCACGCAATGCGTCACCATATTGTCTTACAACTTCGCCTCGTTTAGGCGCGGGCCATTGTCGCCATTCTTCAAAGGCCTTCTGTGCGGTTTTAACGACTTTATTATAATCAGCTTTTGAGGTGGTGCTTACACTGCCTATGCGCTTTCCATCTACTGGAGAAAATGATTCTATCATAGAAGATCTTCCCTTCCATGATTTTAATCCAGTAGACGTTCCCGCGTTGGTTCTTGCAAGGCCAAGCTTTTTAAGTTTTGAAACATTCATAAGTTAATTTCTAGTTTAGTGCTGTAAAAGTATGCAAAAAAAGGCTTGTCACAGGTTTAAGAGAATCCCCATTAATAGATTAACTGAATAGACCATTTTGGCTACATGATTTTTATTGACGGATAGATTGATTGGACGGCCTTTAGATTATTCAAACGTATAACTCTAATTTCACTCAACATTCTTTACGTATTCATCCTTTTCGATAAAGCTATGATCCACTATTTGCGTATCTTCCTTATACCTCTTGGATATTTTGTTAAAGCGTATCGGTAGCCCCGCTGCAGTCCAAAATTCCTTTTTACTCTGTAGATGAAAATGAATATGTGGTTCTGTAGAGTGCCCTGAATTTCCACACATACCGAGAACTTGACCCTGATTGACAGCCTCTCCCTTTTGTACCTTTATACTTCCTTGTTTAAAATGTGCCAGAAAACTGAATTCATCATTTGCATGTTCAATCATGACATAATTACCTCTAAAATCCTTCGTTTTCCAATCTATTGAATTATCGCCAACACCCTGATAATCTTTAATTGTGTTCTGGACCTCGACTACAACGCCATCAGCAGGGCTTAGTACCTCTTTATTATAACAGTAATAATCCTCCAGAATCTTTCCTTCATTTTTGTAGCTCTGTCCTTGTTCATTAACTATTACAAAGTCATAGGCATACCGCTGTGTTAATATAGACCAAGAATGAGAATTTGTGTTAGTTGTTCCGCCACTTGCAGTAAACCACTCTTCTGCAAACGGCAAAATATATTGTACCCTATTCTGGTAATTTTCTACATTGGGTAAGCCCTCTTTATATTCAGAACGTATGTCTATATGACCTAGTGATTGCTGTAACGAATGGCCTATCGTCATTGGATTAAACTGGCTAAGAAAAGCAGTCAGGTAATATTTATATGTGCTTTTTCCCATTGTAGCAAATTGTTTTAAACTCTTGTGTATTATTATTGAAAGTCTCTTCTATCGGATTAAGTCTATCTATTCCTAGCAATGTATCTTTACAATTAATCTCTTAAAACAATGAGACCAATTGGAATCAAAATACCAATAATTTAAAACGAAAGAAGCAATATGGAAAAATATGATGCAATTATAATTGGTGCTGGGTCAGCAGGGTTGGGTTGTTTGGGTATGGCGAAAGAACTTGGCTGGCGAAGTGTAATCATAGATAAAAGCGAAGAAAACATAGGCGGTGATTGTCTCAATTTTGGTTGCGTGCCTAGTAAGGCTTTAATTCATGTTGCCAAATATTTTTATGGTGCTAAACAAGCTACTCGGTTTGGGTTGAAGACCTCCGGCAAGGCCAATTGGTCAGAAGTCATCCAGTACGTGCATGATAAACAGGCCATCATCAGAGCACATGAGAGTGCAGACTATCTTAGACAGAATGGAGAAAACCTCGTAATCGGAGCCGCTACTTTTAAAGACAAGCACACCATAGAAGTCAATGGACAATTATATAAAGGGGATAAGATATTTATTTGTACGGGCTCACATCCTCGCCATATTCCATTCGAAGGCATAGACAAGGTCAATTGGTTCAGCAATGAGACGCTTTTTTATGATATGAAAACCTTGCCAGAAGAATTTATTATTATTGGTGGTGGTCCTATTGGCTGTGAGATGGCACAGGTTTTTCAGAGGTTGGGTTCTAGTGTAAGTATTATAGATAGAGGAGACAGATTACTTGGCAAGGAAAGAGCTGAAGCGAGTGCTATACTGCAGGGGCAATTCGAAAGAGAAGGCATACAAATGTATTTCAATCATGATGTAGTCAAATTCGAAAACGGGACTGCTGTTGTCATTAAAAACAGAGCGACAGAAGCAACACAAACCCTATCTCTAGATGCTTGTTTACTGGCTGTCGGAAGAGGCATGAATCATGCGTCTTTAGATGTGGCAGCCGCTGGTCTCGAAGAAACCGAACGTGGAAAATTAGTTATAAACGATTATTTGCAGACCTCTGAATCCCACATCTATGCCGTCGGTGATGCAGCAGGGATGTATCAGTTTTCTCACGGCGCTGAGAAGCACGTCAATTTATTGAAACATAATTTCAATAAGATTCTAGATAAAAAGCATCATGCCAAAGGCTTATCATGGGTGACATTTACAGAACCTGAGATAGCTACCTTTGGATTTTCAGAGCAATATCTTCAGGAAAATAAAATTGATTACTGGAGACAAGATCAAGTGTTTGATAGAGATGACAAGGCAATCACCGCAGAATATGATTATGGAAAAATCACCTTGTTTGTCTCTAAAGAAAAGAACAAACTAAAACGAAAAATTCTTGGTGGCACCATCGTTTCTCCGAATGCCGGTGAGATTATGCAGGAGCTGCATTTGGCGACTACAGCAGATTTGTGCTTGGCAGACTTTATGGACAAAGTATATGCTTACCCGACAGCTTCTAGAATTAATCAGCAAACAATTAAAGGCATTATAAACTACAAGGAGGAATAACACCCCCTGGCATTCTTCTAGTACTTAGCTGATTTATCTCCGGGATTTGTCTTGATTATAAAATCTCGCAGATCATTGTTGGCTTTTTTCAGGTCTTCTCTTCTGAGATACATCATATGTCCACTTCGATATCCTTTAAAGAAAAACCGGTCTTTCATTTTTCCGCTAGGATCTATTTGCCACATCGTATACTTGGCATTGAAGTAGGTGGTAGCGCCGTCATAATAGCCCGACTGGACCAGTACATTGAGATAGGGATTTTGATTCATGGCGCGGCCTAGATTAGCCCGTGTATTATCATTTGTCCGATCCCATGGACGGACTGAACCAAACATATTGTATTTAATGTCAGTCACGAAATTGAGATGTTCTCTGATGTAATAATTGATGGCTGGTGTGAATGAATGCAACCAAGATTTTAGCTCTGCATTATACTCCGGTCGTTCTCCAGCTTCTTTTTTGTCCATTCCTAAGTACCTAGAATCTAACCTTCCTATAGTGAGTCCTGATTCATCTCGAAGTAATTCTTTCCAAAAATAACTGGTAGGCACATCCAAATTGTGTTGCAATATTTTGTCCTTGTCGATGGTGGTATAACGAGACATTTTTTCGGCACAGTCATTTCTTTCTTTATCGGAAATGAATCCTCCCTTGGCTAAAGCAGGCATGAGCTCATCTACTGCAAACTTTTCCACCTCAGGTAAAACTTCCAAGAGATCTTTAGATTGTAGGTCGGGCGGTAAGACTTTGTGATGCCACGCCGCCGCAGTCATGTATGGAATATTCAGTGCAGATGATAAGGCATTGTCTGCACCATACGATTTGTAATCTGCAGGAGACACTAGAATGACGCCATTGAGATACATCCATTGACTGTCCTGTAATTCTAGCGATAAGCCCATGACACGAGTGCCGCCATAACTTTCTCCGATAAGATACTTAGGCGACAACCATCTATTATATCGAGTCACAAAAGTATTGACCCATTCGGCTAGGTACTTTATATCCGCATTGATGCCAAAGAACATTTTCTTCTTCATTTCCATGCCCTCTTTCATCACTGGTCTGGAGTAACCTGTATTGACTGGATTCACAAAGACAATATCTGCTACATCAAGAACAGAATATGGATTGTCCTGAATACCATAGGGTTGTACAGGGTAGCCCTCCTCATCTATTCTTAGCACTTTGGGGCCCGTATAAGCCACA
This sequence comes from uncultured Saprospiraceae bacterium, assembly GCA_964540155.1. Lineage (GTDB taxonomy): Bacteria > Bacteroidota > Bacteroidia > Chitinophagales > Saprospiraceae > RFSX01. Next base: position 4,312 of record CAZIMH010000048.1, on the reverse strand, counting down.
TGCATCCACACGGAGGCAGAGCCAGGTCCACCATTAAATGAAATAATAAGTGGTCGTTCTTTCCCATCGCCGTTGGTCCGCTGGTAGTAGGTATAAAAAAGACTGGCAACGGGTACGCCTTTATCATCCCAAACTGGCATCGTACCACAGTGGGCTGTATAGTTAACAACAGCGCCATTTATGGTGGCACTGTGCTTTGTCATCACGGTGGTGTCAGTAGGTAATACCCTGTGTTGTGCCTCTGACATAACAAGTACGCCTAATAAGCAAATTAGGAAAAGTAAAAGCAGACGTATTTTTTCCATGAATCCCTATTTTAGAATGCCTAAGATACTTAATTAGATTTTAGGCTACTACAAACTACTTGTCTTGCAATATATATTCTACTAAAAGACAATTCTCATTAAATTATTCATTTGGATTAAACCAACGCGATATTTTACAGTCCAATGTCTTTTTGGAGGTGACAGTGGACTATTAATTCATACTAAGGAAAAACAGCTTTATTAGATGCTATACCCATATTTAAGGTTTTTTCACTTGGGGCTGCTCACGTTCCTGATTGTTATGATTGTAGATGCCCAACCTTCCCCTTGTGATATGGCAAATCCAGAAATGACATCAACATGTATAGAGGCGTGCATCATTTGTGATATCGATGGGTTTACAGGTAGACATGAAAGCGATGTGCCGGGAGTCTTACCCCCAGATTTTTGCACCATGCGAGTACACAATGGTCAATGGATTGCTTTTCAGGCTGCATCTACTGATTTAAGAATACGTATGTCGGTTTCTAATTGTGAGATAGGCAGTGGATTAGAACTCGGTCTCTATGAGAGTCTAGATTGTGAAAATTTCACTTTGATATCTAATTGTAGAGGAGCTAGAGATGCTGTGCCTGAAGGATCATCCGCAGAGTTTGAGAACATAGTACCTCTCATAGTCGGCCAATATTATTATTTGGCATTAGATGGTAATATGGCAGATAATTGTGATTGGACTTTCGAAGTACTCGAAGGATCTACGGAAGTATCTCCATTATCAGTAACACCTTCGATAGAGGGCGATGATATTATCTGTAATTCTATGGACCATGTTTTCTCGTTTGAAGCAGAGGAAGGCTCCGTATTTTTTGATTGGACGCTAGATGGAAATTTCCTGGAGACAACGAATCAACCCAGTATAGTTGTCAACATCGAGCAACCAGCCATATATGAATTATGTGCACAAGCCAAAAATGCCTGTGATGAAGCGACCCCCAATTGTAGGGATATAGAAGTGATTACGATACCAGATAGTGTTATCAGTGATTTCTTCTGTGAAGCAGAATGTTATGATATTCAAGGCACCCAGATATGTGAGAGTGGTGTATTTACAGTAACTGCAGTATCTGCTATGGGATGTGATAGTGTAATAATCTTGTCGCTCATAGAATTACCACAAGCATCTAATAATATATCACTTAATATCTGCGAGGGGGACACTGTCTTCATAGGTGAGACACCATATACAACAGAGGGCATATTTTCACAGACTTTACAAAGTGATAGAATGTGTGACAGTCTTGTTACGCTTGACTTGCAAGTAATCATATGTGACATTCAATCAGGATTCGAAACCAGGCTAACGACTTGCTTCAGAGAACAGGATGGAGAAGTTACTTTTCAGGTTATAAATGGCACGCCACCGTTTACATATACCTGGCAGCATTTACAAAACAGCATGAATGGTAATGGACAATTGTCAGACATCCTTTTGGATGAGACTATCACAAATCTTCCTGCAGGGAATGTGGCCATAGAAATCAATGATGATTTTGGCAATTCTGATGTGATACTTGTAGAAGTAATGGAACCCGAGCTGATTGTGACAGCGGTTGAGGTCTCACAATTTAATGGATTTAATACTTCTTGTAATGATACTTCTGATGGCGTGATATCAGTAGAAGTAACTGGAGGTATTCCTCCATACAATTACTTATGGTCATCAGGTCAGTCTGATTCGCAAATAGATAATCTTTTGGCAGGAACTTATGAGGTCACTTTGACAGATGCCTTAGGTTGTGAACACAGTGAGATGATTACTTTGGCCAATCCTGATGCAGTCGTCGGTGATGTTATATTTCAGAATCCTAACTGTGATGGATTAGAAACTGGTGAGATCAACATTATGAGTATAGATGGAGGAGCTGGACCTTATCAAAGTGCCCTCAGTGGTGATTCATTTACTGATAACCTCAGTTACAGCAATCTATCCCCCGGGACGTATACATTGACAATTCGTGATGCTAATGGTTGTACTATAGACTTACAGGGTGAATTAGAGGCACCACAAATTCCTGTACTCTCAGGAACAAGTATCTATGAGACACAGTTGGGATGTCCTTTCCAGGTTATAACAGTCACTAATAATGTAGAGATTAATGAAATAAGATGGTTAGATAGTAGCTATCTCAGTTGTGGTGATTGCCTTGAGCCAATAGCTACTCCAGTGGATAATGGCACTAATTTGCTGATGGTCACCTCTGCTGATGACTGTACAGACAGTTTGAGGATAGATATATCTGTGGAGAAACTAAGAGCCTTTTATGCACCCAATGTATTTAATCCAAGGAGCAATCAGCCTGACAATCGGTTTTCTATTTTGGGTAGCAAAGAAGTGGTTTCTATTAATCTGGCCATCTATGACAGATGGGGTAATGTCATTTTTTCGCAGCAAGATATGGACCCAAATGATGACCAAAACGGTTGGGATGGCCGATATAACCAGCAATTGGTAGATGCAGGAATCTATGTATGGTTAGCAGAAATCACCTTTCTAGATGGGCTTGTGGACGTTTTTAGCGGAGACATAACTTTAATAAAATAGATTACACCTTTTCCTCTATTAGTTATTCGTTAAGAAGTATGGAATGATTACTTAGAAAGCTATATTATCCCTGGAATTATATGTGAAGGTTACATGACCGTAATAACTTAGATTTATTCTAATTTAGTACGGTAATGAAAACATGCCTTAATTGCGACAACACCATTTCCTCCACAGACACGTACTGTAGCGTTTGTGGTCAGAAGGCAAACTTTCCAAAACTTAACTTTACTAATATAGTCAAAGACTTCCTTTCAAATTTATTTAATGTAGAGAATAAGATATGGAACACCCTAAAGAATATCTGGGTGCCTGGAAAATTGACATCAGAATATGTCGCTGGCAAGAGACACAATTATTACAATCCATTAAGAATATTTCTAGTCGTCCTGTTTTTGCTTTTTACGCTAGTGGTCATTCATTTGAATAAATCCATTGAGGGGATTAATGAATTTAAGGAGGAGAGTCTGGAGAATATCTGGGAAAACAAGATGAAGCAGAAATTTGATTCTTTGTCTATTACTTATCCCGTCTTAAATGATACAATTTTCAGACAATCACTATTTGATGACAATAGCAAATCCATACCAGCGTCCGTTTTGGATAAAAAAAACCAACTCGAATTAATTAGAATTGTCAGACAAGAGAATTCACAAGACCCCATTCGTAACAGAGAAATCTTAGATAGTATAGTAAAACTTCAAGGTACTTACAGGTACAGCTTCGGCGAAAATAATCCTATAGACACTGTCTCTATTCCTGGTATTTCCTCAGACTACAATTTTAGTGGGTCTACTGTAAATAATATTGACATGAATGATTTCTTTAGTTTATCACCTGAACAGTTAAAAGAAAAACATGGTAAAGGTGGTTATAGTGACTTTATGTTGGTGCAAGGACAGAAAATAATCAAAGACCTTCAGTCATCTATTGTCTTTGGTGTCAGTAACGGCACCTGGGCCATTATTCTTCAAGTGCTCTTGATGGGTATTCTATTTAAATTATTGTATATCAGAAGAGGCTACCTGTATGCAGAGCATATAATATTTCATACGTATGGGCATACCCGTTTTTTGTTGGTGGGGCTATTATTCTTGGTTTTGGCACTTGTTCTACCGCTTATGAATTATCTAGGAATCTTTTTTTGGCTTTGGCTTCTGGCTGGTGCCATATATCTATTTGCTGGCATGAAAGCTTACTATAAGCAATCAAAGAGGAAGACATTTGTAAAGTGGGTTATGACCCTGTTTGGTTACTCTATTGGGCTGTTGTTATGTACGTCGCTGATATTCGTGCTGTCGGCGGTGATGTTGTGATAACATCTTTTACTTACTTCTCTGTCCAATCTTGTAAAATAGATTCTAATTCAATTTCAAATTTTGGGAATAGTACGGAAGTTATATTATCCTCATAGGTATAGGTTCTTACTTTCTTATAAGAATTA
>CAZIMH010000047.1:0-13947 GCA_964540155.1 uncultured Saprospiraceae bacterium | reverse complement strand
ACTTATATAATAACAAATATGAAGCCACCTATGGCTTTAATGCACAATATCAAAAATCATTATGTCAGTACTAATTGGATGTAGTCCTAGTACTGGGAGTTCACTACTTAGGCGAATGCTTAATAGGCACTCAGAGATATTCTGTGGTTCAGAAACTTACCTGTTTTCTAAAGAAGCACTATATACAGATTGGCAAAAGTCCCATAAAAAAATAATGAGACCCTCCCTTTTTGGTTTGACAAATGCGGGCTGGCATATTTTCGTTGGCGTTGAATTAGGAGAAGACTATAACTACAGTAAGCTGGACTTCAAGCATCTATTGGCAAAGAAACATGACGATTTTTCAAGTTTTGTCCATGCGTTTTATGAGCCGCTGATGAAGAGAAATAAAGCGAGTGTTTGGGTAGAGAAGTCGCCTTCTAATGCATTTACACTTGATTTATTCTTAGACCAATTTACTGATGGGAAGGCTATTCATATTGTCCGGGATCCCTTAGATGTGATTGCCTCACTATATAATCGCGGGATGAGCATGTACAATGCGACAGCGGTTTGTTTGCTCAACATGTCCAAGATTTTGAGTATTCCAAGTGATAAAATTATAACCATTAAATATGAAGCACTTGTTGCAAATGCTACTGAGGTGCTTAGTGAGATCTGCTCTTTTTTAGAATTATCGTTTGAGCCGATCATGTTACTACCACAAAGAGGAGAAAGTGGAGGTACCACAATGAAAGGCTGGAATTATGATGAAACGCAGAAAGTAGAGCAGGGTAGTGTGGGCAGATTTCAGAAGCTGGATGTGGAATTGCAAGAGGATATCCTAAAGTGTATTTATTACCTAAGACAAATAAGGTTTCAGAAGTTCACTTCAATAGCTGAAATAAGGAAGGAACTATATCATTTGGATACGCCAGTGATTAAGGATTCTAGTTACAAAGAAAAACTAGTTGCTGAAAAAGCTGCTGACATTCATCAGCGTCACTTTTCTAACGCCTATTTTAAAAAACAAAATTATCCATTGGTGATTAATGATGAGTAGAGTAGAGGCAGCTCAGATTATAAAGTCATCCTTATTAGAAACAGTAGGAGACAGGGAAGCGGAGAATGTAGCGAAGTACTATGTGGATAGTATAGCTATGTGGCCGCTCTCTGAGGAAAAGTTATACGCTGATGTAGAAAAGCTGATAGAAGGTATGCCTGTACAGTATATTACTGAAGTCGGGTTCTTCTATGGTAAACGATTTAGAGTCAATGAGAATGTGCTCATCCCAAGACCAGAAACAGAAGAATTGGTGCATTGGATTATCCAAGATTACAAAGGAGTACAAGAGACTGAGCTATCTATAATGGACATTGGTGTGGGAAGTGGGTGCATTTTATTGTCTGTGCTGAACGATGTTAAGGCAACTGGAATTGGCATAGACATAAGTAAAGAAGCACTGAGGGTGTGTAGTGATAATGCCGAAAAACTCGGGCATTCTGTAGAACTGCATTGTGCAGACATTCTTAAAGACTTTCATCTAGATAGGACTGTAGATATAATAGTCTCTAATCCACCTTATATACTGAGGTCTGATAATCGAGTCCAACAAACGGTAGATAAGTATGAGCCAGATGTCTCACTTTACGTAGACGGTAATGATCCATTGGTATTCTATAAAAGGATTATTGACTTCGGTGAGACCTATATTAAGAAAGGAGGACATTTGTATTTTGAAACAAGTGACTTATACCACGCTGAGCTGGAATCTTTCATAGTAAGTAAAGAAATGGAATACGAATTTAAGAAAGACTTGCAGGGCAATTGGCGGATGCTAAGAATCGCGTTCTAATTATGATCCAGCTTTCTTAATATCTTTTGCACCCATGCTCTTAAGGAGCTCTATGATTTTATCTCTATGGTCTCCTTGGATTATAATTTCACCATTTTTTTGACTTCCACCCACACCGCATTTGGATTTGATTTTCTTCTCAATATCCTTCATAGCTGCATTCGTCATTTCTATCCCTCTTATTATAGATACTGATTTTCCACCCCTTCCTTTTTTCTCAAGATGGACTCTTATCCTGGATTTTGCTAAGAAGAAGTTGGCATCAGGTTCATCTTCTGGCTTTTCTTCAGGCGCATTCTCTGGGTTCCCTAATTTTTGGAAATCGTCCCAAGAGAGATTGACATTTTGCTTTTTCCCCATTTATTTAGGTTTAGAGATGCAAATATAGGATAACTCACTGCTATTCAGGCATTAAAAGACAGCGACGAAGTGACTCTTATTCCTTATCTGATGAGCATTATTGCACATGTTTTGGGTAGTAAATGAATGGTCTTTTCATCTGAATTTCATGATGGGTTCAAACTCTCAAATACCGAATTAGCAAAAAATAGGTGTTTCAAATACAAAAAATCCGAAATATTTATTCTTCCCGCTAACTCTGTAATTATCAGTATTTAAGTGAGTTAAATATTGCGATAAAGTACCATATGTTTCATATGATGAATAACTCTAATGTTAACAGCCTTTTGGAAGGGTCTTTGGTCTTTGTAGCTAGACTTAATAGGGCTTGGTCTATGATGACCGTAATAGTCCTTTTTGAGCAAAATGAATATTTACAATATGTACAAGATGATTACACGAGTACTTACACATTTCTCTCCAGCAGTCTTTATAGTGATTCTATCGCTATTTGGAACTGGATTGCATGCACAGAATATATCTTATTCATGTGGTTGCCAAGAGACATTACCTGATGGAGTTATTGAATTCAAGATTACTGGGTTCGGTGTTCCAGGTGATGTGTATGAGATTAGTAACGCAGTCAATTTATTTACTGACGCCGCGCTATCTACACCTATTATAGATGCAACTATGATTCCTGACCTTAATGATTCAGGACGTTATTGCATTAGTGGGTTTGCATCAGATGGTATTTTGCCTACAGCTGATGTCTTTCTAAATAATGGTGCTCCTGTGCAACTCCAAATGATAACCTGCATGACTCCTGAAGTAGAAATTCGTCCGGAAGAACCAGAGCCAGCCACACTGTGTGTTGGAAGCCTTAGAAGGTTTTGCATAGAAGACTTGTTTGGGACGTTGACCTCCATTACATGGTCTGCACCAGGTAGCGCTTCGCTAACCCAAGTAGTTAATGACAGATGTGCTGATATAGAATATGATGCACCTGGTACTTATGTCATCTCAGTTATAGGAGAAACAAGAACAGGGTGTGAATTTTCAAGCGATTTGATTGTCTTTGTAGAAGACCTGTCTGATGACCTGACACTAACTGGAAGCAATGAAATTTTTGCTTGCGATGGTCTAGATGTCACTGAGACATTTACTTTAGCAGGGACAACTGGTGCTACGGAATTCAAGTTAATGAGTGTGAGCCCAGCCGGCGCATTAGTTCCATTCATGACAGCTACAGGAAGTGGTACTGGTAGTGGTATGGGTATGGTCGCAGGAACTTTTACGTTCCCAGCAGCAGATGGAGATTTTGTACTGGTTGCTTGTAATGCAAATACTGCAGCAAATTCTTGTGAATTTACTGTCCAACAAGAAATAAGCGTAAGAACTGAATTGGGCAATGTGGACATAATAGGTCCATCATGCACTTGCCTGAATGTACCTCAGGAATATACAATAGCAAATAGTGGTGATTTTACGGGCATTGGATTTTCAGTAAGTCCAGGTGTTCCTGATGTAGATTATATGATAGCGCCTATGGGAGGTCAGAGTACAGTGGTAGATATCACTTTCTTGACTGACGGCGTATTCACCGTAACTGCTACAGGTACGGCTGATGCAGGAGATAATATAGGATGTAATTTTACTGCAACAACAACAGTAGATGTAACAGCATCACAAAACGAATTTGTAGCCTACAATAATTTAGTAAATGTTTCACTCAATAATAATTGTGAGTTAGACATAACACCAGATATGATATTAGAAGGTGATCATTTGTGTAATGATGCCTATACGTTAGTTATAACAGACGCTGCAGGAAATGACCTTACAGGATCAACTATAACTCAAGACCAATTAGGTGAAACGCTTAATGTATCAGTAGAGCAGATTTGCGGAGCTAATAGCTGTTGGGGACAATTAGTGGTAGAAGATAAATCTATTACGCCTTTAACATGTCCAGATGGGTCTATAAATACTTTGTGCTCAGAATTTGATCAGTTTGCTGATTTTGATGAGATAGTAGGACTACCTCTATTTGATATGGTTCTAGGAATATATCGTCCTACTACAGATGATTTTGTAGTAAGTGGACACGATAACTGCAGCGATGTCATTATGACTATTACAGATGTAAATAACAATGATGACTGCTCAGCTATAAGAGATATAACAAGAACATTCTCTATTACTGATGTAAGTAATGGCGCTATGAGTTCTTGTAGTGTCAACTTGCAGGTTGTCAGTCAAATGACTGATGCTATCATATGGCCTAAGAACTGGGATTCAGCTCTAGATCCTGCATTGGCGACTAATTGTCCATCTCTGGATGCATGCAATATTAACAATCCAGATGAACTACTTACGGATACCTATACTCTAGATCAGTTTGGAAATCCTGATCCATCAAGTACTGGTTTCCCTGAAGGGTTGCTATGTTCTAACTTGAGCATACTTGGATATGTAGATGCAGTAATTCCTAGTTGTGGTCCAGCAGTAAAGATATTGAGAACATGGACTGTATATGATGAGTGCACTATGGAACAATCCGTGCACACTCAAATTATTACACTTGAAGTACTAGAACCAACTGTTTGTATAGCAGGTGATTCTCAGTTCTTTGAGACAAGTGCTCATTCATGTACTAATAATATAACGATACCTCCTCCTACAGTAATAGGTGGGTGTACCGACTTCACATACACAGTTAGCTTTAACTATGTCAACGGTGTTTTAGATGTCTCAGAATTTATAACTGATGGCGTCAGCAGTGATGCAGTAGCTATTACAGATGATATCGTAATTAATAATATAGACTTCACATTTGATTCTATATGGGTAAGATACATCGTACAAGATATGTGTGGCAATGAGCTGATGACTGATGGATGTATCCTAGAAGGAAGTCTTAATGATACAAGACAACCGATTCCTGCTTGCGATCTTAATAATGTTGTTTCATTGAACGAGTCAGGTTGTGCATTTGCAGGGCCAGCTACATTTGATGACAACTCATGGGATAATTGCGGGATCTATCAGACGGTTATCCAGCGTATGGATTTCAATAACTGTAATTCAGCTGCCTGTAATACAGAAGATGATTGTGCATTAAGATTCTTTGATGATTTTGCGTTCTTAGGTGAATTCACAGATAATTCAGGTGATACACATTATTACTACTTATCGGATGATGCTGTAGAAGCGCAACTAGCGTTCGCCTATGCAAATGCTCTAGGTGAAGATAGAAATGGGAATCAAGAAGGTGCTTTAGTCGTCCTAGAATCAGCAGAAGAAGATGCATGGTTGCAAGAGCAGGTAGGCGCATACACTAATGATCCTATCCATACTGCAGCAACACATGCTCTATATCTTATGGACACTGGAGGGCCAGATAATTTTGAAGGAAGATTCGTAGTAGAGTTTACAACGAGATGCGGATGGACACAGCAAGAAATGTTCTGCTGTGCTGATTGTGGCGAAGAGACAAGAATGATGTTGAGAGTTATAGATAATGCTGGTAATCATAATTTCTGTATGGTCAATGTTAAGGTAGAGGATTTCATTCCACCTACATTTACTAGTTGTCCTCAAAGCATGAATGTTGATTGCAACATGGCTATTGATTTTGATAATTTGGGTGCAATCTTTGGTATGCCGACGGCGTCAGACTTTGAATGCAGTGATCCTACGATTACACTTGACAGAGGGCCAGATGGTGACCCTAGAGATGAATGCGGCAGAGGTTCGTTTACTAGAACTTGGAGTGTTGTAGATAAGAGTGGTAATGAAGGCAACAATACATGTAGCCAGACTATCAGTTTCACTAATCCTACACCATTTACTGAAGCAGATATAATTTGGCCAAATGATGCCATGGTAACATCTGGATGTTCTTTGGATGGAGTAGATCCTTCATCATTGGCATCTGGAAGTCAAAGACCAGTAATAAATGAAAGAGCTTGTAGCAATGTAGTTGTGAAGTTCGATGATTTACTGTTTACAATAGTAGAAGGCGCATGTCAAAAGTTAGTACGGACTTGGTCAGTTGCTGATTGGTGCAACCCAGGAACAATCTTCACTTTTGATCAGGTTATTCGATTGACGAATACATCTAACCCAATTGCAGTTTGTCCTGGACAACCATTGTTCACGAGTACTGCAGATTGTAGTCAAGATGTTTCAGGTTTGACTGCAACTGTAGGTGGAGGAGATGCTTGCACGAGTTCAGTAGTATGGACACATCAAGTAACGCTTGCAGATGGTAGTGTATTATTTGGTGACGGAGCCACGGCAGATGGAAATTTCGAGATAGGGACTCACCAGGTTACATTCACAGTATCTGATGCTTGTGATAACACGGGTTCTTGTACTTCAAGTTTCACTGTTAGAGATACAGGAGCTCCAGTGCCTTATTGCCAATCTAATGTAGTCACGCCAATAAGTACAGTAGCAGGTGTAGAAGTTTGGACTACAGATATAGATCTTGGAAGTGAAGATGCATGTTCTTCAGTCCAGCTATCATTTAGCGAAACCACAATTGTTAATTCAATCAGTTTCAACTGTGATAACATAGGCTTCAATAGCGTAGAGTTATTTGTCATAGATGAAGATAATAATGTTTCTTCTTGCGTGACAAATGTCATTGTGCAAGACAACATAGAAGTATGTCCTAGCAGTGGCAATTTTGCCTCAGTAGCTGGCGTCATAATGACTGAAGATGAAAGAATGATAGATGAGGTAGAGGTAGACTTAATGAGTGCTCCTCAGACAACATATTCTTCTGAATTATCAGTTTTTGGAGAGTATGCATTCTATTCTATTCCTATGGACAATGATTATCAGGTTATTCCAGAGAAAGATAAGTTAGATGAGAATGGTGTGAATACACTAGATCTTATAATGATACAAAGACATATCCTTGGGTTACAACCACTGGATAGTCCTTATAAGATCATTGCAGCAGATGTCAATAATTCTCAGAGTGTAGATGGGGCTGACCTTGTAGAGTTACGTAAACTGATTTTAGGCGTTTATCTTGAATTTCCACAGAATGAGTCGTGGAGGTTTGTCGATGCTGACTTCACTTTTAGTACACCTACAAGACCGTGGCCATTTGCAGAAAACGTAAATATTCGTGACCTAGAAAATAATATGAATGATATAGATTTCGTAGGTGTGAAAATTGGTGATGTAAACCTTTCTTCAATAGTGAATGGTGTGAAGGGACAAGATCATGTGGATTTTCGAAGTCCTAACAATTTCAATATTGTAGTAAGATCTATGATAACTGAACAAGGCAATACTCGAGTTCAACTTGTAGCGACAGAATCTGCAGAGGTGTTAGGAGCTCAACTGAGTTTTGATTTCGATGCCTCAGAATTACTGGCTACAGTCCCTATGGCATTAGATATTCAAGACAAGAATATAGGATGGAATCTGCTTGAGGACAATAAGCTTAGAATAAGTTGGAATCAACAAGTTCCTGTAAGTGTACAGAAAGATGAAGTACTAATTGAATTCTTGTTCGCTGGAGAAAATGAAAATCTCTCGATGAATCAAGAGATAGCTACTGAGGTGTACACTGAAGAAGCTGGACATGTCATAATAAACAGCGTACAATTAGAAGCTGTGACTAGCGAATCAATATTCGATTTAGTCTTAGAGCAGAATAAGCCAAATCCATTTAAGAATGCAACGACAATTGGTTTTAGCATACCACAGGATGGACCTGTCTCATTAGTATTTACAGATGTAGACGGAAAATTAATTAAGAAGATAACTGGCAATTATAGAGCTGGACATCATGAAGTAATAGTGACTGGTGAAGAGTTAAGCACTACAGGTGTGGTCTACTATCAGCTGTCAGCAGGAAGTACATCTACTACTAAACGGATGATAATTTTGAAGTAAATAGGTCTACCTCCAATCCATAAGAATAATATTATGAAAGAAACAAATAGAATTCAATCCATAAATAATCAACCAATGAATAGTGGTATTATAGGATTAAATAAGCTCAGTGGTCTTGGGAAGTCAATATTGCACTTATTCGTATATGTGTCACTTTTGACATTGATTTCTGTTGCAGCTACCGCACAGTGTGATGTTGTAAGTCTAGCTTGTAATAACAGTATTAATGTATCGACTAATTCTAGTTGTACAGCTGATATTTGCTTAGACTTAATTTTAGAAAACATGATCACTGGTTTTTCTGAAGAAGATTTCTCACTGACACTTCGTGATCAGGATGGAGCGCCTCTAGCAGGCACTTCAGATGTGGGAGGATGTGTTCAGGTAAATGATGATCATGTAGGGATGACAGTTCAAGCTGTTGTTTCCTTAGATGTATGTGGTGCTAGTTGCTGGGGTTATGTGAATATAGAAGATAAGGTAGGCCCAAGATTCGAAGATTGTGATAATTCAGAATTCGGATTCGGAACAACTGATATTACCTGTGCTGAATTCCTAGATGGAGTAGGGTCTATTAATCCTACGTTGTCTGGTGATTGCTCTAGTGTTACAGTTTCATTTGAAGATGTGACGAGTGATGTTCAGTGCAGTGGCGATTTTACTGGTGATATAATTAGAACTTATACTGCTCTGGATGGCACAGGAAATGAAACGAGATGTCAGCAGAGATTTAGAATCTTAGGATTTGATTTAGCTGATGTGGTGTTCCCGGCAGATACAATTCATTTCTTAGGAACTAGCTGCGTTCTACCAGATATAAGTCCTGATAATTTGGGTCGCCCGATGGGGACACAGTGTCCTAATATCGTGAGTTTCTTCAATGATATTCAGACACCTACTTGTGGATCAGAGCAGAAATTCTTACGAAACTGGACAGTTGTTGATTGGTGTACAGGAAATAGTGTAACTGAAGGACAAGTTGTGAAAATTCTAGACGTGTCACCTCCTATTTCTATCTGTCCACCTGACACTTTATCATTCCCGGCAAGTGGTGTGAATTGTGCTGCTAGAGTAGTCCTGGATCCATTTGCGATCGTAGATTCAAGCTCAGCACCCCAGTTGGTATTTGATTGCTCTGGACCTGTCACAATTTCAGTAGACTTTTTGCCAGCAGAGCCAAATACTGTTCAACCTATAATTGGACCTTATATCCCAATTACGATGGGAAGCGATAGCTTATTTACAGTGCCACAGTTGGTAGAAGACATAGTTTGGGTTAGATATTGTTTTGTCGATGCTTGTGGTAATGGGCCTCAGATAAATCAAGATGATAATGTAGACCCAGCAGACTTTGTCAATTGCTGTTTCTTTGAAGTACAAATAACTAATAATATACCGCCAACTGCGATATGTGAAGGATTTACAAAAGTAGCTTTAGGTGTAGATGGAATGGTGGATGTGCCAGCGGCTACGATAAATGATAATAGCTTTGATGCTTGTGGCTCTATTACTGAAGTCATGGCAAGACGTGTTAATTCTGGATGTGGTATGATGACTACGTTTGGTAATAGTGTCAGATTTTGCTGCGCCGATTTAGGTGAAACCTTATCGGTAGAGTTAAAAGTACTAGACAATGATGGAAATGAGTCATCTTGTTTTGGCCGAGTTTGCGTAGAAGACAATGCGATACCTACTTTTACTTGCCCAGGTGATGTGACAGTTGATTGTATGGATGACTTCCGTGACCCAGCGCTCGTTAATGATGCCTCAAGTGTTAATGGTTGTCAAGGAGCAGCAGGCGCGGATGGTATTGATTTTGATTTGACGGGTTTTGATGAGGACTGCATGACAGGTTCTGTAATTCGTAGACTTGTTTTCACTGATAGTAGTGGAGATACTATTAATACTTGTCTTCAAAATATACTAGTAACGGCAAACGATACTTCTTCTTTGTTGCTTCCAGGAGATTTTATAGGACCTGCAGACGTGATGGTAGATATGTGCACCTCATTTTCTATAGATCCTGCTGTTACAGGAATGCCTACAACATCCAAATCTTTTGGATGTGCTAACATCGGGATTACTTTTCAAGATTCTGATCCTATAATAAGTAATCAGCCAGGCATTTGCACTACTATTCTAAGAACATGGACTGTAGTTAATTGGTGTAGGTTTGATCCTGATAATCCAGAAGGAAACAGATTGTTGTTCTCTCAGATTATAAGTATTAAAAATGATGCATCACCTGTCTTCACTTGCCCAGATATGTTTATGATCTCTACGGATAGTAATAACTGTAGAGCAGATGTGGAGCTTGGAATATCAGTAGAGGATGTATGTGCTACTGGCAGTATTCTCTCATATGCAATAGATATAGATTCGGATTCAATTATAAATCTTACAGGAGTTGGTGATTCTATAATCGGAAATTTCCCAGTAGGAGAGCACTTAATAACTTTTACAGCATTCAATGAATGTCAAGGTCCTCCTTCAGAGTGTACTTTCCCATTTATAATTAAAGGAGATCGTCCTCCGCTTCCTATTTGTTTGTCGTCTATTACATGGACAATTAATGATGAAGGAGAGGCTGTTGTAAATGCGTCAGATTTTGATTTGAAAAGTGAAGGAGGTTGCAATGGCACAGATAGTCTAACCTTTTCATTTATATCTCCAGAAGATATTTCATTCCCAGTCCTAAGTAACACGTTTACTTGTGCAGATATAAGGAATGGTGCAGCTGAGATGATCGAATTGGAAGTGTTTGTGATAGATGAAAGTGGTGATTTTGAATCTTGCGTTGTTGTCCTAGATTTACAGGACTCTAACGATGTATGTCAGGATGTTGGTTCTTCCAACTCTTTGATAGCAGGAAATATAATGACAGAAATAGCTCAGCCTGTAGAATCAGTGATGGTTCATTTAGAAAACATGGATGATGCTTCTACGACGATGGATATGACAGATGTAGGAGGTGGTTATGCATTTGATAACATCGGATTCTACAATGACTATATAATAAGTCCTGAGCATGATATAGATCATCTCAATGGAATAAATACAGTAGATTTAATCAAGATACAAAGACATATTCTTGGTCTGGAAAGATTAGATTCTCCCTACAAATTAATAGCAGCAGATGTCAATGCTGATAGCAAAGTGAATGGATTAGATTTAGTGCAATTAAGAAAATTAATACTAGGTGTATTCTCAGAATTGCCTCAGAATGAATCTTGGTTGTTTGTTCCTGAATCTCATACGTTCGAGGACGTGACAAATCCTTGGAATTTCGAAACAGAAGTCAGAATTGAGGATTTACTTACAACGAACATGGAAGCAGATTTTACAGCTGTAAAAATAGGAGACGTCAATAACTCAGTTGTTACTGAAATTTCGGGTAAAGTCTCTAATGATAACGCAGCTCCTAATTTTTATCTAAGCGCCCATGAGCAAGTCTTCAAGAAAGGAGAATTGGTTGCTGTGCCTTTTACAGTAGAAGAAGATGCACAGATATATGGCCTACAGTTTACGATGGAATTTGATACAGACAAGTTATTATTCCAAGGCGTAGATTCAGGTGTCTTAGATGTGGATCATGATAACTTTGCATTACTTAATGACAATATAGGGAAGATAACTTTCAGTGTATCAGCACCTGAGCTAATGACTATATCTGAAGGAGAAAGTCTATTTTATATCTACTTCGAGTCATTGGAGGCAGGACAACTAAGCCAATTAGTAGACATGTCATCTGAGGTGGTCAAATCAGAAATGTATACTTCTGACTATAGAGTGAAGCACGTAGATTATGTGTTCAGATTGCAGAAAGAATTTGAAGAAGAAATAGAGTTATTCCAAAATAAGCCAAATCCATTCTCTGATCGTACAAACATAGCTTTCTATGTACCACGTTCACAGAAGGTATCGCTTACGATATTCAATGCAGAAGGACAACTACTCTTGCAGAGAGCTGACAATTTTGAGGCTGGAATCAATGAATTCTTGATAAATGCCAATGAGTTGGCTTCTGAAGGACTACTAATATATAGACTCAATAGTGGCGCTACGAGTGTAACTAGAAAAATGCTACTTATAAGATAAATGTGTTCTTTATGTAATCAAATGCCGATCTTAAATTTTAGGATCGGCATTTCTTTTTTAATTTATAGATGTAATTTGTCGTGATGAAAAAGATAGCACTTATATCTGATACACATAGCTTTCTAGGCGTCGATGTAGTAGAGCATCTGAAAACAGTAGATGAGATATGGCATGGAGGTGATGTTGGAAACCCTGAACTCATAGAACAATTGTCAGACATAAAGCCACTTCGTGCGGTATATGGTAACATAGATGGTAGAGACCTTAGAGTTAAACTACCATTGAATGATATATTCGTCTGTGAAGGTGTAAAAGTCCTAATGACTCATATCGGAGGATATCCCGGTAGATATACAAAGAGAGTATATGGATTACTCAAGAAAGAACAACCAGACTTATACATATGTGGGCATTCTCACATCTGTAAGGTTGTCCGCGATAAGCAGCTCGATATACTGCACATGAATCCTGGTGCCTGCGGTGTAGAGGGATTTCATCAGTTTCGGACGATGTTAATGTTTCAGTGTGAGAATAAGGAGATATCTGACCTTCAACTTGTAGAGTTTGGTCGCAAAGGAGCGGCATCAGAGAGATATACACTAGCCTAATGCTTGCTGGATATCACCTATTATATCTTCTACATTTTCTATTCCCACTGATACTCTCACCAAGCCATCTTTAATGCCACTAGCTTCTCTTATTTCTTTCGGGACGAATAGATGAGAGGAGGTGGCCGGATGTAAGAGCAAAGTATCTACATTGCCTAAGGTAGCTGCTATGGTGCATATTTCAGTCGCATCCATAAATTCTATTCCTTTTTCCAATCCGCCTTCTATCTCAAAGGACAGCATACCTCCAAATTGTGACATCTGTTTTTTTGCGATGTGATGCTCCTCGTGCTCTTCTAACCCGGGATAATTGACTTTAGAAACCTTAGAATGTTGACTGAGATAGGAAGCTATTTTCATAGCATTTTCTGAGTGTCTGTCCATTCTTAGAGCCAAAGTTTTGAGGCCATTATGTAGTAACCAAGCATCCCACGCATTTGTGGTTGTGCCTAGTAATTTTCTGGTGTTGAATATAAGTTTCCCATTTTCTTGGTTATTGCTGATAACTGCGCCTGATATAGAATTGCCATGACCATTAAGGTACTTAGTAGTAGAGTAGAGTACAAAATCTACCCCCAGTTTTAAAGGCTGCTGAAGGTAAAAAGTGCAGAAAGTATTGTCTATGGCAGTTAGACAATCATACTTTTTTGCTAGGGACACCATACCCTCTATGTCTACAATGCGTAGCATAGGATTAGATGGCGTCTCAAAATATATGAGCTTAATCTTGGGATTAGCCTTTAGTGTATCCTCTACTACTGACAAATTTCTGAAGTCCGTCCTATTTATAGTGTGTCCACATTTAGTGATAATTTTGTTGAATATCTCAGTCGTACCGCCATACAAGTCTGGTTGTGTCAAGACTTCGTCTCCTGTATCAAGTATACTCATAGCAAAAGTAGATATTGCAGCTAAGCCAGAACTTGTCAGCATACAGGATGCCTCATAGGAAGTGCCATGTGCCTCTAATCTTGCTAATTTGCCTTCTACTTCACTTATCGTAGGATTGCTAAACCTAGAATACACATGTCCCTCCTTTTTCCCTTCAAAAACATCTATCGAATCCTGAATACTCTTGTAGGAATATGAAGATGTAGCATGGATAGGAATAATATGGGATTGACCGCTTTTAGTTACCTCATGAT
>CAZIMH010000046.1:3256-14258 GCA_964540155.1 uncultured Saprospiraceae bacterium | reverse complement strand
ATTTTACTTATTTTAGTTTTGTCAGCATGTTGACTGTAGGCTTTGGTGATATTGTACCTAATAGCACTTCAGCTAAGTCACTTACAATTTTGATTTCTGTGATAGGGCAGTTTTACATGGCTGTCGGAATTGCATCTTTGGTAGGAAAATTTATGAACAAATAGAAATTAATAAAGATCTGCACATAACAAGAGTCTCACTGATCTCAAAAAACGACATGGCTTGAGTACATTAAGGCACCTTGAAGCAGATGCGATTTTTTTGTTGCTTGATCCATTCGATATGGATTTAAGCAGAAAGTTCTTGAATCTTGGCATACACAATCAATTTTGATTCTTGACCTGAAAGAGAGACTTAGTTACAGCGTCTTTTACAGATTAAACATGAACCAATAATGTTTTATTCATTTTCCATTATATTCTTGTTGGCCGCTATAATTAGCGTGGTCAATCACAAGTGGCTGAAGCTTCCTTCTACGATAGGCAGCCTTATACTGGCATTAATGTCGACGTTATTGGTGATATCTACGCAGTTCTATAGTCCTTCATTTTATCAGCAGACTTGTAACATAGTACAGGATTCTAATTTTTCTGACCTTCTACTAAATATAATGTTGAGCTTCTTGTTATTCGCAGGCTCCATTCATATAGATATTAGAAAGTTGTTAAAAGAAAAAACACCAATATTGACTTTTGCGAGCTTCGGCATATTGATTAGTACAGTATTGTTTGGTGGTCTCTTTTATTTTGGGTCTCAGTTATTAAGCTTGGACCTTCCGCTGATGGTATGTATGCTTTTAGGTTCCATTATCTCACCTACTGACCCTATCGCCGTTTTAGCAATTCTCAAAACAGCCGGGATATCAGAATCACTGGAACTGAGGATAGAAGGAGAATCATTATTTAATGATGGTTTTGGAGTTGTCGTATTTACAGTGATTCTTGCCATAGTAGAAAATAATGTGCATGGACCAATTTTAAATGAAATAGGACTTATATTCCTTCATGAGGTATTAGGCGGATTGTTATTCGGTCTTGTATTAGGATATATTGCCAAGCACTTACTACTGGCAGTGGTACAAGATAGTAAGCTCACTATAATGGTTACCATAGCTATCGTTATGGGTGGATATGCCATAGCGCACACCATAGGCGTTAGCGGCCTCTTGTCTATGGTAATGCTAGGTTTATATCTTGGACATTTTATAAATAGTGATCAATATCCTAAAATATTGAAATCTAAGATTAATGAATTGTGGGAGGTATTAGACTATAGTCTCAATGTAATATTATTTGTACTTATAGGTGTCTCTATGCACGTAGTGGAGTTTGACATAATGGTACTTGTAGGCGCTCTGGCAGCCATAATCATTATGCTTTTCTCTCGTTACATTTCTGTAGTCTTATCATCATTCGTGATTGATATTAAATCCATCTACCAACAAAAGACCAGCCTGATACTTACTTGGGGTGCATTGCGCGGGGGGATTTCTCTTGCGTTGGTTATGAGTCTTGCAGAGTCTTCTTATAGGTCTACCCTACTGACAATAGTATTTATCATTGTAGTGTTCTCCATCCTTGTTCAAGGTCTAACCTTGGGGAAGGTGGTTAAAAATTTATCAAAGTGACGATTACTGATTACAAAGAACTATTTGAGTCCAAATTACCTGAGGAAAAGGATGTAATAAATCGCAACAAAGCTATTAGTAGTATATACGCTGATTTATATCTCCAACATCCACATATTTTCAAGTGGGCAGGCATGGCTGCCTTCGCTTCTAATCATATAGGAATCGGATTGCTACCTTATTATTTGAAGAGATTTGAATTATTGGATCTCACGAGCTCTTGCCGCAAAAAAGGCTTAACAAATGACTTCAATCTGTTACGCCATATCAATAACAGAATCTATGATGATATTGCATGGACTCATCAAGCTTATCTCGATGGTGGCATAGAATTGCTGACAGAACTCATGCAAGATAATACCCATTACAATACGATGTTAAAGGGATGGGTAGCTTTAGATGAAGCTGTAAGTAATCAAGAGGAATCCGATAAGATTAATCATAACGTGTGGATCGCCAATACACAACTATTACGACATGAGCAAGAAGTCGTGGTCCAACCTATGTTTGATAGGTTTGGCGCTTTGTTTAAAAAAATGCTGAGCTTATGTGCCAGTCTAGATTTTAATCCCAATCATCTTAAAACAGATAGAAAGTACCACTCTTCATTTGTATGGTACACATACAGAAAGCAGTTCCGGTCATTGACTAAGCCCTTTTTTATTCCTGACCTTACTTTGTTTAATCAGAGGTGGACTTGGCTAGAGAATAGAGTAATAAACAATTGGATGGTACGTGAACAGAATGAAGCTATTCCAATAAGCAAAAAATTGGAAGTCATTTTGCGATTAAAAGCATACGATTAAGAATCCAAATGCAACGTTATATGAGTTGAGGAGAAATATCTACGAATATTTTTCCTCAACTCATTATAGTTTTAGGTTTGTTATTTTATAACCCAGGGAATGGATTACAACTCAAAGTCATTATGCCTTAAGGAGTTCTGAAAATCTTCCTTTATATAAAAAAACTAATACTAAACTTAGACCTAGACCTACCACTGCTCCACCGATATTACCTACATCATGCAATAGATGAAAAATAAAGGCATTAAACATAATTGCCGTAAGGAAAGTTAAACCTAGTGGTACAAACTTATTTGTAACCAATGCTAATCCTCCTAGTATTTCCAATACGCCAATTAAACTTAAAAAACCAGAAGTTACATAGATGCCCAAAAGTGTACCACCATCTCCAGGTATTTCAAATGCAGGCAAGAAATTTAGAAATTTATTGACACCAAATAATATGCAGAATAATCCAAAGAGTATTCTTAGTCCCATTTTTACTTTACTGTTCATTTTCTTGGTTTTAGATTGTTAAATTAATTATTGTTATTGTTTTCTATTGGTTTAAGACAAAGATTATTATGTGGTCGATGCTTAAAAAACCATACCGCCAATCCTACAACTGCTAGGGGTCCTATGACGTACCATTTGTTTTCAGATAGTGAATCAATATTTGCCATCATCGCTTCTGCACAGAAATATCCTAAGCCTCCTATAACGGCAACCCAGATCATAATGGCAATCCCTACATGAATACCGAATCTTAGATTACTAATATTTCTAACACCAGCCATAAGAATTATAACTGTAGTCATACCATAAAGAAACTTATAGAACGATAATATGACAAATGGGCGCTTATCAAACCAGACACTTGCTTTGTCTAATTTTTCTTTCAATTTAGGTTTTTTCTCCAGCAGTTTCGTTCCCTGCTTTTTTGCAAGCAAAAACTTCAACCAAGCCTGCGTATAAGCACCTAAGAAAGCCGCGACCAATCCCCAGTAGTAATTAAACAATCCTAACTTAGCACTCAGTACTGAAGTGAGAAGTAAAATCTCTCCTTCAAGTAAGGTGCCTAGGTAAGTCGCTAATAAGCCACAGCTTTCATATAAGCCCTCTAGCATTAGATACGATTTACTTGATTCACTTTATAGTTACCGTACGCTTCCTGACTACCATTTGGCAGACTGAAATTCACTGACTTGATGCTCGAATCTTTTCCGAGTCCAAAAGTTAGTGTCGCTGTCTGATCACTTACCAGCCCTTCTCCGATTACATAAACATCCGACAATATACTTCCGTCATTCTTGGTGACAGTCACTTTAGTGCCAGCATATTTTGCAGTCTCTGGAAATCTAAAAGCGATAAAGTTTGCATCACCACCTTTATTAATGTGCGCCTGTGAATTACCCGCAAGGTTAGCATAGATAAGATCAGGATATCCATCTTGATTTAGATCACTAGAAAGTGGTGTTATGGCATAGTTCTTATTTATGACTTTGGCTTGATCTTCTACAGCAGCAAAAGTACCATCAGGTCTTTGTAATAAAAATCTCCCTGGCAGCTTGAATAATTTATGTGGAGGAAAGTCAACATAGTTTTCAGCAACCACAAGATCTTGACGGCCATCCAAATTGAAGTCCTCAAAAATAGCGCCCCAAGAAAATTCGAAGTCAGCTACTTTAGTTTCTTTAGCAACGTCAGTAAACTTGAACCCACCATTATTTTTAAACAATAACCAATCGCCAACAAATTCATCACCTTCCGCTAAATCTCCTCTTGCTAAAAATTCTGGAACCGAGCTTCCTGTGTTAGAAAAGAAGAAATCAACATTGCCATCATTGTTATAATCTCCGACTGCTATCCCCATAGGGTACGCATATTTTCCAGTCGTAGGATTCGACATTTTAGTGAAGGACTTACCGCCTTCATTTTTATAAGTCCTTACCTCCCCAGTATCATGAGCCACAACTATATCTAGAAATCCGTCATTATCTACATCTACAAGTACTGCACAAAATGTGTTATGTATGTAAGTCAACCCATACTCTGCCGTCTTATCACTAAAAGTATTGTCTCCATTGTTTACCATTAATAAACTACTTCCACCATACTCAAAATCTTTAAAAATAGTCTGCCCTTCCATTTTATCAAGCTGGATATAAGCACTGACAAACATATCGGCATCGCCATCTTGGTCTATATCTCCTAAGGTTACGGATGATGCTACAGATTTTTCATTCAGTGGGACAGCAATTTTTTTGACTTCAAATCCACTACCAGTATTCTTGTACCATAGTACGCCATAATCTCCAGTAAGTATCAGGTCGTTATTACCATCAGAATCCAAATCAAAAGAGACAGCGCCAAAGGTACTTGTGTTAGCAGGTTTTGCTGGTAAGCTCATAGTTGACTTAGAGAATTTACCATCGTTATATGACATGAGTGCATCTTCCTGAGTTACGCCACCAGCTAGGAATAATTCATCTACGCCATCATTGTTTACATCTATCATTGCTGATCCCATGATAGGAAGAGACTTAGAATTATCAAATGCATTGTTCCAACTAAGTCCAGCTTTTGTGAACGTCGGTATTTCTTCTTTAGGCACTGAGTAATCACATCCATGAAAATCTTTTCCAAATTTCTCATCGGGAACTTCATCTGATGCACAAGTGCCACTAAACTTACCCCACTGTGTTGTCTGATATGGATTCGTAGAGTCAGATTTAAAAAAGAATAGGATGGCCACGACTGCAATAATTATAATTGCTAGTAATGCTAAAAGTATTTTTTTCATTTCGTTGAGTTTTTATTCAGTTGTGATAGAACTAAGCCAAAAAATATAAAATGTGTAACATTCATAGCAATTGGTGCTATATGATTACCTAGGGCTTTAAACCAAAATAAAGATGATATAACAATTATCAAAAGAACAATAGGATTAAAGATAGCAAGCCATTTAGGAAAACCTTGCTTGTTCTTCAATATAAGTACAACATATAGGATAGATACGGTAGCTACTAAGATTCTTAATGCCCATACCAAGACCTGGTAATGCTCTTCATAAGACTGAAGATAAAATGCATGATCAGGTGTACCTACACTGCGCTGCAAAACTTCCGCAGCAAAATATCTTGAAGACACCCATACACCCCCTACAGAAAAAGAAAGCACGCCTGCTATAAAAAGAAGTCTTGCTAGCAAAGGGCTTGTGGCTTTAAATATATTTTTTAATCCATAATACCCAGCGAAGTATAACGGCGCACCGAAAACTACAAAGAAGTGCCCTTTGGAAGCTCTGCCTAGAGGTACGTCCTGTAACATCGAAATTTCTCCACCGGGACCTGTGGGAAGATAGTGGAGTAGATATTCTCCTATGCCGACAATTACACTTGCCACAATACCTATGAGAAGCAACTGCTTATTTGTTAGATTCATGATTTCAACTTTGTTTTGAAGAACTGTTTGTACAATATTTTATCTACCCAGCGAGCAGGTATAACTTTAGTGAAGAACAATGTCATCCACAAATTTTTATTTACGACGAATTTAGTCTTTGTTCTCTTAGTGATTATTTTCTCAATAATTTTAGAAATAACTCTTGGCTCTAAAGCATTTTTCTGACTATGCTGAATCAGTTTATTAGCTCTTCTACAAAGTGTGGCATAATCAGTATCTAGATATTCTTCGCAGCTATTAATTTTTTCCCATATTTTAGAAGCTATCGGACCTGGTTGGATACTGACTACATCTATGTCATACATGTATAATTCTCGTCTATACAGCTCTGCTAAGCTTTCCATCGCATGTTTGCTGACGCAATATGCACCATTGTATGGCGCATTGAAATAGCCTGATATACTGCTTATCATAATTATCTTACCACCTTTTAGCTTTTGCTCTCTGCTACCTTTAAGCAAATCCAAAAATGCATTTGTAATATTTCGAACAGCAAACAAATTGACTTCCATCTGCCATCTAAAGTCCTCGTCTGTGAGCAGTTCAATAGGACCACCTATAGCCACTCCTGCATTATTTACTAGAGCTAAAAGCCTTTGACCATTTAGTATGCTTTGTACCTTTTCTTTTCCTTTAGCGACCTGCTCTCTATCTGTCACATCAAAAAGCAAAGGAATATAACTCTCACCAAAATCATTAATCAGTCGCTGGGCATCTGCCTCTTTTCTCACACTTCCTATGACTCGATATCCTTGGGCGATTAGATATTTAGTAGCATCGTATCCGATACCCGAAGAAACACCTGTTATCAACACATAGCCTTTGTTCAAAATATCCTATTTATTAATGAAATATAGCCAGGCGCTTGTTTGTCATAATGACTCAGATAACTATCTGATTGCAATGCCTTCTTTAACCGCTCTTCCGATGAAGATCCAAATATTACAAGTTTGTCTACAACATTCTTTAATAATACCTCTTTTTTACCTTTCGACTGTCTATACAGATGAGCAAAAGTACTTCCTGCATAAATGATATCTATATCTTCTAATTCGGTTCTTATACGCGGGAGTAATGTATCAAGGTCACGATTATTAAAATGATGCAGGGCATAGCAAGCATACTTTTGTTCTGTTTTGATATCACCGATTGGCTTAGTAAAAGAAAAAGTAAATCTTTTTACAGCCATTATACGCAGCACGCTTACCAGCTTGAAGTAGGTAGACTCTAATAGTTTTTTAAATGCATTTCCATCAGGGTACTTGACCACAAGCAGTATTTGTCGCTTACCCTTGTCCGATAACAAAGACTCTGTAACGTTTGCCTTAAATAATGGACGACCCCCTACTTTAATGACACTGCGAGAAGCCAATTTATTATATAGGTGATACAACCAAGCTGGTGATGCATTGAACCAGTTGATGGCATACAAATTCTG
The DNA here is from genome assembly GCA_964540155.1 of uncultured Saprospiraceae bacterium. GTDB lineage: Bacteria > Bacteroidota > Bacteroidia > Chitinophagales > Saprospiraceae > RFSX01. The sequence continues at coordinate 6,943 of CAZIMH010000046.1, read as the reverse complement.
AGAGAGGCTCTCTTGTGGATTATGACTACGGATTGCCACTGAGCTATCTGATGTTATTTTGGCGATCAGCTCATTCATGCGGTTGGATTTTCTGTCCGTTTGCTTAGTGTTACTATTGTTCCAGAAAAAGCGGCATTACCAGTTACCTTATCTAGTCTATTCTCATCTGTGATATCATTGACAGATACACCTGTCAGGTCATCAGAAGCTGCCACGGACATTTTTACACCTTTCTTTTTATGACCGAAGCCATGTGGGATACTGACTACACCGGGCATTATGTCTTCTGATATTTCTATGGGGAGATGAATGCTTCCAGTATCAGATGAGACAGTAACTAATTCTCCATGTGCGAAACTGAGTCTATGCGCATCATCTGTATGTATCATCGCAGTACATCGGTTTTTGCCCTTTGCCAGTTTGCTGATGTTATTCATCCAGGAATTGTTATTTCTTAAGTGCCTTCTTCCGATATAGTAAAATTGATTGTCGGATAACACTTTGTTTTCTTGTGCTGCCAGTTCTTTTAATCCAGTCAGAAAAACATCATCTGCCAGATTTATTTTATTGTCTACTGTATTGAGGACGCCAGGTATCATAGGTCGTAGATGCCCAAAAGAAATGCCATGCTTAGACTTTATAAGCTTGGATAAGCTAAGTCCACTGAACCATCTTGATGGATGACTCAACTTGCCATAAGGTCCAGTCAATAGACCGAGATTAAGCAATTGGCGTGGCGTCAAATATTTATGCACTAAGCTTCTTTTCTTAGGGCTATGCTTTGCAAGTCGACTGACTAATTCTTTAATAATCTCCCAATCATATAATTGACCATTCTCAGGTTTGAATAAGGCTTCTGAAAATTTTGCATTATTCGATACAGAGAGTTGATTAAATATGAGATCGTAGTGATCTACTTCTAAATGCGAAGGTGGGGGCAGGATAATATCTGCTTGTCTGGTCGTGGCATTCATATAAATATCCATACACAACATAAAGTCCAGTTCTGCCAGCGCTTTATCTAAGCGCTTTCCATTAGGGGTAGATAGCGCAGGATTGCCAGCAAAAGTAATTAGTCCTTTTATCTGTCCCTTTCCTGGTGTAAGCATTTCTTCCGCCATCACTGATACAGGCAGTTCGCCTTCGAATTCTGGCAAGCCTCTCACTCGGCTATGCCATCGGCCGTGAGCTGACTTGAATCCTTTTCGCCTCTTGATATTAACAGCAGGATCTGTAAACATCGCTCCGCCAGCTTTGTCAAAGTGACCAGTCAATATATTAATCACAGTAATCAGCCAATGACAAAGTCCACCATGCTCTTGTGTAGACATACCCATCCGTCCATACAATACGGCGCTTTCTTCTAAGACATACTCTAGGGTCAACTTATAAATCTCCTCTGTTGAGATACCTGTTCTATCTGCAACATTTTGCGGCGAATAATCCGAAGCTATTTCCTGTAATTTAGGGAGACCTGTAATGTGGTCTGACAGATGTTCTAAGGTCACCCAATCATTTTCCATTATCAGATGAAGCATAGACAATAATAAATAGACATCTGTCCCTGGTCTGATAAATATATGTTCATCTACGTGGCGAGCAGTTTCGTTTCTTCGGGGATCTATTAGTATAACCTTGCCGCCTGACTGTTGGATTTTATTGATGCGTTCTACAGGTCCGCAACCGCTCATGATACTGCCATTAGAAGCGATGGGATTAGCACCTATCATGATAAGATGTTTTGTACGATCTACATCTGGAATCGGAATGTTCAGTGGATGACCAAACATGTAGTAACCAATAAAGTGATGAGGTAACTGATCCATCGAAGTCGGGGAAAAATTATTTTTCGTTCCCAGCATTCGTTTCAGTTCACCGACAAACATCATCGCCCCAAAATTGTGTACTGTGGGATTACCTAAGTATAGTGCTATAGCATCACGGCCATACTTTTGTTGTATTTTAATTATCTGCTCAGCAGAGTAATCCAATGCATCTTGCCAACTTATTTTATCCCATCCTCCTTGGGCATTTTTTTTCAGTGGTTTTCTAAGTCTATCAGGATCTTGATGTAAATGATGTATCAAAGCACCTTTAGGACAAATACTTCCTTTAGAGAATGGGTCATTCTTATCACCCTTGACGGAGAGAATTCTATCTCCCACATGCTCAATTTCAAGACCACACATGGCCTCACAAAGATTACATACTCTATAGTGCTTGGAAGAACTCATTAGGCCATTCTGGATTCAAGAAATTTCAGAATAATTAGTGTAGTACATATACCCAAACTGATATAACACATAGGTGTACCTCCTGGTGTCCTCGGGCATACAACCTTACCAGATAGCTCTGTCAATGTTCCACTAAGTGCCAATAAAAATGGAACGGCCATCAATCCGTAATACCATAAGTTATTGCCAAGAGATCCTTTGAATAAATGCGAACCTAATGCAAGTGAAAAAAACAGGAATACGATATAACAAGCAGGTATTCCTAATATTTTGGGACAAACATTTTTCTTTTGAAAATCTACCATGGATAGATTAAAAGAGCCATAGATAGAAAATAAAAGTATGCCGATTATTACAAAAAATAGTATTTGCTTCATAATGTTGGGTTTTCGTAAATACAATGTGTTTTTTCTGATAGGGGTATACTCTGACAGGTAAGTATGTAGCCTGCTTCTATCTCATCCGATTCGAGACCTATATCTATTTTCATTTTGACTTCGCCCTCAGTGAGCTTAGCCTTACAAGTAGAGCAAGTGCCTTGCAAACAAGAGTAAGGCGGCTCATAGCCATCAGCCATTAGTTGCCTTAGAATATCTTTATTATCTTTTATCACAAGGGCTACCGTCTCCCCTGCTAACTCCACAGTGACTGATCTATCTGGTAAGTCATCATAAGTAACGTCCAAATCATCAGCATCTGCTATCGGTGCAGTGAAATACTCTCGATGTATCAGATTTTTTTCTAGGTCTATGGTCTCCAGTTTTTCTATTGATTGCTCTATTAGCTCTGCTGGGCCACATAAGTAAACGCCATTGACTGATTCGCCTTTGAGTTGTTCTATTTCATTTATAACATACTGAGTATCTACTCTTCCAGAATGGTAACTGACACCATATTTTCCTGTAGATATCAGCGGACGGGATGCTCTGCTGACAAAATGATGAATGACCAATCGGTCCTTATACACCAGCCTGAGTCTATCCAATTTTGTTCTATAAATAATTGTGTCTACCGTCTTGCTTCCGTAGTACAGATGACAGGTGGAATGCGCATTGGTTTTTAGTAGAGATTCTATCATACTGATTAGCGGTGTGATACCACTACCCGCTCCAATAAAAACATAATTGGCTTTTGCCACAACTTTTTTCGGATCTATTTTAAAATGGCCATTTGGCGCCGCGACTAACAAACGCTGATTAGTAGTGGCATGATCATTCATATAGCTAGACACTTTGCCGCCTTCTATTTTTTTAATCAATATACTGACATCGGCTTTAGTTACATCGCTGCATATAGAATAAGCCCTTCTCGGGGTCTCCCCATCCACCTGTATTGCTATAGTCAGATATTGTCCTGGCAAAAAAGTAAAAGCATCTTTTAGGTTCTCTGGTATAGCAAAAGTAACCTCGACTGTATCAGCAGTTACTTTTTGTAAAGCTTTGATTCTTAGCTC
>CAZIMH010000046.1:0-3156 GCA_964540155.1 uncultured Saprospiraceae bacterium | reverse complement strand
AGCAGAGAATCTTGGTCCAAGCCACTAAACACCTCATGGCGAGCTAAGGCTTGCACCATTTCTTTTGTTGATATATTAAGTGGGTTATCCATGATAATTATTAATTATTGCTTGAGCTACTTTATTAGCTATTTCCATATTTAAAGCATTGGGTATAATTCTTTCTGTCGTTGGTGATGGCTCACAAGCTGCTATGGCTTCTGCCGCAGCTATCTTCATGTCGGCAGTAATACGTGGTGCTCTGACTTGCAAGGCTCCTTTGAATATGCCTGGAAATGCCAGCACATTATTAACCTGATTAGGATAGTCACTACGACCAGTCGCTACAATGGCTGCACCTAAGGCCTTGGCTTTTTCTGGCATGATCTCCGGCGTAGGATTAGCTAAGGCAAATATAATCGGCTGATCTGCCATAGCTTGTATGTGGGCCGCCTCTAAAAGATTGCCCTTACTGACACCGATAAATACATCTGCGCTTTGCATAGCGTCGACAAGACTTCCAGTTTTATTATGAGGATTAGTGTAGGTCAGTATTTTTTTCTTAGCCTCGTTAAGGTTGTCTCTATCCTTAGAAATAATGCCTTTGCTATCACATACGATGACTGACTTCACCGAAATACAACTACTTCTGTCATGACCATGATCGTGACACTTCAGCAAATTTGTAATAGCTATTCCTGCCGCACCTGCACCATTGATGACGATGTTTAATTGATTTAAGTTTTTACCCACAACCTTACAGGCATTTATGAGTCCTGCTAAGGTAACTATCGCTGTCCCATGCTGATCATCATGGAATACCGGTATACCGATATCTTGCAGGCGCTGTTCTATCTCAAAGCTTCTTGGTGCAGATATATCCTCCAAGTTGACACCACCAAAAACAGGGGAGATCAACTTAACTGTACGAATAATCTCTTCGGTGTCTTGGGTATCTAAACATATAGGAAAAGCATTAAGTCCTGCAAATTTTTTGAAGAGTGCCGCCTTGCCTTCCATGACAGGTATAGATGCATGAGCTCCTATATTCCCCAGTCCGAGCACAGCACTACCATCAGAGACTACAGCCACCGTTCTGCCCTTAATGGTAAGATCATAGACCGTAGAAGGATCATCTGCAATAGCCATACATGGCGCAGCGACCCCTGGAGAGTAGACCACCGAAAGATCATCTTTGCTTTCTATCGGTGTATTTGCTGTTACCTCTAGCTTCCCATTCAACCTCGCATGCAGCGCTAAAGACTTTTTATTATAATCGTGTTTTTCCATTTATTAATTTTATCAACTTATCCTGCTGACTATGATAAAGATAATTCTCCAAGGCAAATAGAGACTTTATTTTAAATACGCTTTGATACCATAACTGGCAAGTACCCCTTCTCCTGTAGCAGCAGCTACTTGAGCAATGGCTCCCTCTCTGCAATCACCTGCAGCAAATATTCCTGGTTCACTTGTCTCTCCCCTCCCTGATGATTTTATAAAACCGCGTTCGTTAAGATCCACAATGCCTTTTAAGACCTCAGTATTTGGTATCAGACCTATAAATATAAAAACGCCATCAGCACTCAGCTCTTGCTGCTCACCCGATATTTTGTCTTCTACTTTGAGTGCTTTAAACAGCTCATCATCTCCACTCAAAAATTCTAGGGACGTTTTATTGTGATGGACTTCGATATTTTCTATCTCTCCTAATTTTTCGACATAAGTCGGCGAGGCTGAGAATGAATCAGAACGATTAATTATAGTGACTTTCTTACAGAAGCCTGCAAGAAAAATGCCTTCCTCTAACGCCGAGTTACCACCACCTATCACCAATATTTCTTTATCTCTATAGAATGCACCATCACAGGTAGCACAGAAGTGTATACCAGCTCCTATCAGCTCATTTTCACCAGGAATATTAAGCTTACGATAAGTAGAACCCATGGCTAATACGATAGTACGAGCCTTATACTCTGCCATATTAGTAGTCACATGAAAATGATTTCCATGTCTTCTAATGGCTTCTAGTTCTACACCTGTTTTTATTTCGGCTCCGTATGTTGTGGCTTGATTAGCCATCTTGTCCATGAGTTTTGGTCCAGAGATGTTAGTGAAGCCTGGGTAATTTTCTATTTTTTCTGTCAAATAAGCGTTCCCACCAATGTTCTTTTTCTCTATTATAATGCTATCAAAGCGATCTCGCTGTGCATAGATAGACGCAGTAAGCCCAGCGGCACCTGCACCAACGATCAAAGTATCATAGAGCTTAGTTGATTTTTCTGCACCTATTCCTAGCGCATCTTGAAGTATTACATTATTGGGATTTGTATAGCTTGTCTCATTGATAAAAATAGTTGGGATAATCCGCTTGCCGTTATTTATTTCTTCTACTCTTTTAGCAGCCCACTCATGCTTATCTACTTCTATGTACTTAAAGTTGATAAGATTATCTCTTAGATAGGACTTTGCTCGGCGACAATCAGGGCACCAGTCTGCTCCATAAAGGATTACCCTTCCCTTATCTTCATTGAGCCCGAGGACGGAAGCCAATATATCATTCTTTGGATTTGTGTAGGGCTTATCATCGATGATAATCGTCGGGATGATACGCTTCCCATTATTGATCGTCTGTACCACATCAGTAGCGGTTTGATCCAGATCTACATCGATAAAATCATACTCGATATTATTTTCTTTTAAATAAGCTTTGGCACGTCTGCAATCGTGACACCAGTCTGCTCCATAGAAGGTAATATTCTCCATATTTGGTCTTTTGATTTTCAGTTATTCAAATTCCATGAGTATATCTATAAATGTACACAATAGCTGTACGACAAAAGAAGTGGTCAGACTAAAACTTCCTAGTAATTTTAGTGTTCATATTATCCAATGACATTCGAATAGTCATATTGGTTTGGATATTTTTATTTTCTTTGCAGTGATATCGGAGATGGGTGGATTTTTGAAACCTTTTCTGACATTATTAGAGACTGTAGCTCAGTTGGTTTAGAATGACTGATTGGTTGCTCGAAGAGCAAATGAGTTGACTAAATGTCAAGTCATAATGAAGGAACCGATTCATCAGAATCGGGAGGGATGGCGATAATACTCGACGGAATGTTGGCGGCAGCGCTTAACACATATAATGTAAAGAAGTAGATTTTAAGTTTTTAG
>CAZIMH010000045.1:0-14416 GCA_964540155.1 uncultured Saprospiraceae bacterium | reverse complement strand
GAACAATAATCTGAGACTTAATAGTACAACAGAGTACTTAGGTACCACAGGAAATGTTTTTCATATCTCTGGAGGCGGGAGTTTCAATTATGGTCGAAACCAATTCTCTATGGGTATGGACTTGGCCTATGGCAGGCGTGATAATGGTAGCCAGCTTGTGGACTTATCTGACATTGATATGGACAACTTTTTTCTACTCAACGGAAGAAATAATGTCTCTTCGAGATTCTTTGCCGTTTCGCTATTTGTTACCTATGACTTTATCTTCTCCGGTATTACTAGTGTTAAGTAAATAAAGGAATCGGAAATATCCCCCCCCAAACCCTTATTTCATCTGTCTAAAGAAAGCCAATTTACCCTTTTGGAATGCTCGTAGTGCCTCTGTAGTAAGTCGATAGATTAGACGTAATGTCATATAATAAGAGTAACTCGATTGATTTACTGTCTTATAATCGTGGAAAACTTATTAGCCAAATTTCAGATTTTAGTTACCGTACTCATATTAACTCACGGTTTAACTGCAAGCACAGAGCCTACGATATTAATATCAGCTCCGGAAGTCGAAGTGACAATGTTTAGTGATTTAGACTTCTTCAAGTCGTCTATTTTCGATGCAGAGTCTAACAATCTAATCTTCATCACTAACCGAAAAGTCTCAGTTATACAGATATACAATGAAGCTGGCGAATTGGAATTTCAATTACCTGTAGAAGCTAGAATGGTCAAAATCAATAGGAATATATTCGGCAAAGGCTATTTTAAACTTGGATTCTTTCTAGAAGACATGATGATTCCTCAGTACACTAATGTCTTCATCAAGTAAAATAAGCTGTTCAGATTATTGAATCAGGACCAACTTTCCCCTCTCCCCGCACTTATCCAAACCAGTCTCATTTCATACTAATGGATAAAGCCAATTTTCTTAGAATTCTGATTTATATATATAAGCCTCAGAAAGTCAGGTATTTATATCCACATTCTGCCTCATATCTATAATTTCTAATTGTTAAAATTCAGCATTCCTCCTTATCTCGACAAGTTTGGAACAAAAGTTGGTGAGATACATATGTGAAATAAATCTAATGTGTAAGATTCTGATTTAGCTCACATTACCAACAGATTCATTAACTAAACAACACCGAAGGTTAATTCCAATTAGCTCTAGGTGAAAATCTATCTCACAATGAGGACATTTTGGATTCTTGCCTTACTAATTTGGATTCTAGGAAGTTCATTCTTCACTAAGAAATACTTTTGCCCAGCGGACAAGACAAAAAAACCTGCAGCCGCAGCAGCCGGTGCAGTTGGGGTAGCAACCGATGACGGTTGCGACAGATCACTCCTCTTCGAAGATGGAGATTTTTCAGTCTCTCTTCCTTTCAATATAAAATTTAAAGGTAGCTCAGCAAATATCATATTACATGATGATAAAGCTTCTGAATACGAATCAGTATTTAAGGAGGTAGCACAATACTTAGAAGATAACCCAGAACGTAGTCTACTTTTAGAAGGGGTATACTTCGAAAAAGAAATAAATAATACTGACGAAGAGACGCTTGGTGATGCCCGTGCTAAAAACATGAAGCATTATCTCTCCAGTGAGTATGACATCGATGATACTCAGTTAATGAGTTCACCACACCACTCAAGAGACTTAGAATGTGCTTACGATAGAGAAGCAAAGGAGGTCCTCCGAGGCATTGTAGCTTCTTTCGGAGAAAAAATATAACAACCATAATTCATTATTAATTATCTAAACCGAATATCATGTGTTTCATAATACCACTCATCATAACAACTATCGCCGGTCTTCTGGGATGGTTGGCAGGGAATGCGAAATTTTTGGACGCTTCAGAATACACAAATAAAATTTCGAGCCAGACCTTAGAAATATCTAACCTTCAGAAGCAATATAATTCTGAAGTAGATAAATATAAAGCACTTGATTCTAAGTATTTCAATATCAAAAGAAAGCTAGATAGCAGACCTACTAATCCGGTAAAAGAAGTAGAAGTGATTAAAGAAGTAGAAGTAGTGAGAGAAGTACCCGTAGAGCGCATCAAAGAAGTAGAAGTGGTCAAAGAGATAGAAGTCATCAAAGAGGTGCCTGTAGAAGTCATCAAGGAAGTAGAGGTTATCAAAGAAGTAGAAGTAGTCAGAGAGGTAGCAGTCACTAAAGAAGTAGAGATTATCAAGGAAGTAGAGGTAGTGAAAGAAGTACCCGTAGAAATCATCAAAGAAGTAGAGGTTATCAAAGAAGTGAATGTAGAAGTCATTAAAGAAGTGCCTGTAGAAGTCATAAAAGAAATAGAAGTCATAAAAGAGGTACCTGTAGAAGTCATCAAAGAAATACAAGTAACGAAGGAGGTAGCCGTCCCTAAGGAAGTAGAAGTGATTAAGGAAATACAAATCACAAAAGAAGTGCCTGTAGAAAGAATCATAGAGAAAGAAGTCATTAAAGAAGTGATAAAAGAAGTAGAGGTAGAAATCATCAAGGAAGTAGAAGTAGAAGTGGAAGTGATTAAGGAGGTCCCTGTAGAAATCATCAAAGAAGTGCAGGTTATACAGGAAATAGACATGAGTCAACTTCAGGAAATGATGGCTCAGACAATGAAGCTCAGAAGAAGTGAGGCAAGCGAAACTAGCCGAACTAGACTAGATGGAGAAATCAAAGAGGTAGACAGAAGAAGAGTTGTGAGTGCACCTCCTGTAGTACCTACTCCTGCACCAGAACCAGTAGTAGTGGTTCCTGCAACGCCAGATGATCTCAAAAAGATAGAAGGTGTCGGTCCTAAAATCTCTGAGTTACTGCAGAAAGCAGGCTTGACAACATTTGCAAAAGTAGCGGCTAGTACACCAGAAGAAATTAAAGCTATTCTGGAGGCTGCCGGTCCAAGATATCAAGTTCATAATCCAAAAACATGGCCTACGCAAGCTGAATTAGCGGCGAAAGGTGATTGGGATGGACTACAAAAGTTACAAGACGAACTCAATGGAGGCGTCTAAAAGATGAAAAGGTGTATAAATACTGGGAAGAAAGCTTTCCGGTTGAATTTAACAAAAAAAGGACTGTCCAATTTATTGGATGGTCTTTTTTTAGTTTATACCATACATCGTTAACTTGGGAGATAATAATCTAGAGTCATGACGTTGAGATATCTCTTTATAAGCGCTTTCCTGCTGCTCTCCCATTATATGCAAAGCCAGGAAATGGCCTCCTCACCTAAAGTAAAAGAAGGCAATGGCCCTTACTCTCAACTAATCATCAGAGGCGCCATACTCATAGACGGTACGGGCGCTCCACCCATCGGACCAGTAGATATCGTCATAGAAAATGATCGAATAGCCAACATCAGAAGAGTGGGGTTTCCAGGTGTGGAGATTGAATCTTCACGGAGACCAAAACTTAAGACAGGTGGTCATGAAGTAGATGCCCATGGGTCGTATGTGATTCCAGGAATGGTAGATATGCATGGTCATATAGGTGGTCGTTCTCAAGGCACTACACCAGAATATGTGTTCAAATTATGGATGGGACATGGCATTACTACCATACGCGAACCATCCTGTGGCAATGGACTAGACTGGACACTGAAGCATAAAGCACTCAGTGAGTCTAATGATATTACAGCGCCTCGTATAGTGGCTTATACCGTATTCGGGCAAGGCAGTAAAGCGACTATTTCTACGCCTGAGCAAGCCAGAGATTGGGTCAGGTCCAATGCAAATAAAGGCGCTGACGGCATTAAATTCTTTGGCCTTGCTCCTAAAATATTTGATGCCGCCTTAAGAGAAAATAAGAAACTAGGGCTCCGCTCGGCTTGTCACCATGCACAGCTGGATGTCGCTAGATGGAATGTATTACACTCAGCCGAAGCCGGCCTGACGACTATGGAACATTGGTATGGACTTCCAGAAGCACTATTCCATGACAGGACTATCCAAGATTATCCCTTAGATTACAATTATCAGAATGAGCAGCACCGTTTTGAGGAAGCGGGCAGATTGTGGGCGCAAGCCGCTGAGCCCTACTCCACTCATTGGAATAACGTGATGCAGCAGTTGCTGGATTTAGATTTTACCATAGATCCTACTTTCAATATATATGAGGCCAGCAGAGATTTGCACAGGGCCCGCCGTGAAGAGTGGCATGAAATATACACTCTCCCCAGTCTGTGGAGATTTTATTTACCTAGTAAGATATCACATGGCTCCTACTGGCACTTTTGGGGGACAGAGCAGGAAGTAGATTGGAGAGATAATTATAAACTCTGGATGACCTTCGTCAATGAGTACAAAAATCGTGGTGGACGTGTGACAGCGGGATCAGACTCAGGCTTTATCTATAAGTTGTACGGATTCGGATACGTGAGAGAATTAGAGCTGCTCAGAGAAGCTGGATTCCATCCACTGGAAGTTATAAGATCGGCAACCTTGTATGGCGCAGAGGCGCTTGGCATGGATGACATGATAGGCAGTGTGGAAGTAGGAAAGAAAGCTGACCTTATTATTATAGACGAAAATCCACTGCAGAATCTAAAAGTACTATACGGAACTGGCGCTATCAAGCTGACTGAAGATAATGAAATCGTCAGAGTAGGCGGTGTCAAATACACAATCAAGGATGGTATTATATATGATGCAAAAGCCTTGCTGGATGACGTGAGAAAGATAGCAGACAAAGCCAAAGCAGAAGAAGACTTCAAAATCAACCAGCCAGGGATGGATGAATTTTTTAAACGCCTAGGTAAATAGCTTAGTAGGTTACGCCTAAGATTTCATGTAAGGTTCCATCCATAACCTCCATGGCTCTGTAGAGGAGTGTATCGTCTCCATTCTCTACTTCCCAGTAAGCATTATCATGCCATGTCTGGGCGGCAACCCAAGATTTAAGTGTCCAGATAACCGTCTCTGGAAAGTTATGAGGGATTACAAGATTACTGGCTTCTTTAGAAAGGTATTCTCTTAAATCCTTCAGCATGTATGCCTCTCTTATTCTATCGTCCACATAGGCCTTTACCGTATTATACTCCTGCTTGAGTTGGATTCTATTCTTGTCAGTATAATCTGTTGCAAATTTGTACAGTAGCCCTCTTTCATTGAGTTGGTTCAGTAAAGTATAATCTCTGTTATCTTCCCATTCATAAAAGATGTCAGGAATGATACCTCCAGGTCCTGCTAGAATTTCTCGCCCATTCATACTTTTAATTTTCATTGAAGTAGGGACCTTAAGATCTCTGGTCATAGAATTGGCATGGAGCTCAGTCTTATATGGGGTCATCCAATCATTATTATCCTCACTTGTTCTCTGTAATAGTCTCCCGGTCGGTGTATAGTATCTTCCTATAGTAAGTCTAATTGTAGAGCCATCTCCCAACTTGTAAGATTGTTGGATTAACCCTTTCCCATAGGTGCTTGTACCCACGATGATAGCTCTATCCCATTCTTGCATGGCTGAGATAAATATCTCACAGGCTGATGCCGTCTTTTCATCTTGCAGTATCACTAACTTCCCTTTTTCCCAAATACCTCCGGCCTCTGACATACGCTTATCTTTAGGAAAATTCATCCCTTCAGCACGATGGATGACTTTGCCTTCATCCAGAAAGATATCTGCTAACTTTATCGCCTGTTCTTTCACACCACCATAATTGCCTCTCATATCCAAGACCATCTTTTGCATACCTAGTGAGTGGAGATACTTTACTGTAGGAACAAACTCTTCCATTGTCTTCAATGTAAATCGACCCAGCTTGATATAACCCACATTCTCACTGAGCATGTATCCTGCAGTCACACTCAGAAGGGGTAGGTTATCTTTCTCGAAAACAACATTTTCTAGAGCGCCAGATTTTCTGAGTACACTCATCTCAAAATCATTGATTTCCGGCAAGTTGATGGCATCATTGATTAGATTAAAACCACTAGCACCGATAGCAGTATTCCCATTTATCTTAAGAATTCTATCTCCTTTTACTAAACTTGCCAAGTCAGCAGGACCACCATCATTGACATAAGTGACGATAGCCGTATCTCTTATCATATAGAAATTGAAACCAGCAGATTTGCCAGTATAGCCTTTATCATTTTCTCTTTGCTTATCTGCTTCTTCCTTTGATTGGTAGCTAGAGTATGGGTCTAATTCCTTAACAATCGCTCTGATTGCTACATCAGCCATATATTTGTTGTCTATACTATCTACATAGTTTTTATCCAGATAATATAGTAACCAATCCATTTTTTGGCCCTGCTCTCCAGCTGAGTAATTATCTACCTGTCCAGCGAGATAGAATGGACAGAGAAGCAAGAATGCATAGAGAAATTTATTGAAGTGCATGATTTCAGTTTATGTGATGTGTTGGCAAAAGTAGGTCATCTAAGACTAAGAAGCGGAGATAAGACTGATATGCAGGAACAATGATATATAACTTTCCTTACTAAATCTCCTCCTTTTTACATATTGTCTATCATGTTTCATTGGAATCTAGCCATTGCCATTCTATAAGGATGAAAATTGCCTATAGTCAAATACTTCATTATCTTTGTATCATTAATAATTAAGAAATGATTTTTAGAAATATATATACGTCCAGACTGATGATACGTCACTGATGAGATAATTATTTCTATACTTTAAATAAAAATATAGTTGCCTTGTCAGAGATTCTGACAAGGCTTTTTTAATGATATGAACCTAATAAATCTCTATATCAAATCATTTTCAGGTCTACCTAGAGATGTCTGGTATGTGGCCCTCATCTACCTGGTAAATAGGTGTGGGGAGATGGTCATTCCATTCATGAGTGTCTATCTCTCCCAAGAGCTTGGCTTCTCCAAGACACAGACTGGCGTAGTGTTATTTTGTTTTGGAGTAGGCGCATTGATTGGATCTAATATAGGTGGTTATTTAAGTGATATCATCGGCAACTTCAAGGTCATGGCCATCAGCTTATTTGGCATGGGATCAGCATTTATAGGCATACTTCAGTTTGATACATTTATACCACTCTGTTTGTGGTTGATTGTTACAGGCATATTTTCCAGTATGTTTAGCCCAGCTGCATTTAGTGCAGTCAGTGTATGGGGTGATGATGAAAATAGAACCAGAGCATTTTCTTTACTCAGAATGGCGATTAATCTTGGGGTGGCTATAGGGCCTGCCGTTGGTGGTTATTTGGCAGCCAGTGTAGGGTATCACCTGCTATTTATAGTAGATGGATGCACCTGCTTTCTGGCACTCATTACGCTATTCTTAGTGCTTGGTCATCGCAATAAAAAACTCAAAAAGAAAGAAGATAATACATCAGGTACGGCATCACCGTATAAGGACAAAATATTGGTACTGTTTCTCTTTTTTAATTTGATAAATATGATTGCCTTTTTCCAGATCATATTTTCAGTTCCAGTATATTTCAAAGAGGTTGTTCAGATGGATGAGAAATTGATTGGTGCTTTTTTTACTGCCAACGGCTTACTGGTTTTTCTCCTCGAAATGCCCATCGTCTATAAGATAGAACAAGCCAATAATTACTTCAAGCCGATGGTCGCAGGAGCCTTATTAATCGGTATGGGTTATATATGCCTTAGTGTATTTAATGACCCACTCTTAGCTATTATACTTTATAGTTTACTGATCGCAATAGGAGAAGTCCTTAACTTCCCACTCATTCCATCTTTAGCTATGCGAAGAACTGACGAGCAAAATCAAGGAAAATACATGGGCATGGTATCTATGATGTTTGCTGTCGCTTTCTTACTCTCGCCGATTCTAGGATTACCGGTTGTAGAATACATGGGTTACACAAACTATTTTATTCTGGCAGCCTGTCTTTCTGCTTTATCAGGAATCTGTCTGCACTTCCTCAGAAAACATTTCAAAGAAGCACATGCCACCTAGTAATCTACATACCCTTCTTAAAAGAATAAAAAAATGTCAGGAGTGTGCTGCACATATAGAACCACGTCCAGTCGTGTCTGTCAGTAAGACGAGTCGTATAATGATTATAGGACAAGCACCTGGGACCAGAGTACATATGACAGGTATCCCGTGGAATGACAGAAGTGGAGATACGCTGAGAGCATGGATGGGAGTCACTACCAAGGAATTCTACGACAAGGATACCTTCGGAATTATGCCCATGGGCTTCTGCTATCCTGGCAAAGGTAAATCTGGAGATTTGCCTCCCAGAAAGGAATGTGCTCCCTTATGGCACGAACAAATTTATTCATATCTAGACAACATAGAACTGACCCTTCTCATAGGTCAGTATGCACAACGTTACTATCTAAATAAGAATCGTAAAAAGACACTTACAGAAACCGTTAGATGTTATGAAGAGTACTTACCAGACTACTTCGTACTCCCCCACCCCTCGCCTAGAAATATCGGGTGGATGAAAAGAAATCCATGGTTCGAATCAGAGGTACTTCCTATCCTCAAGTCCTATATACACAAGAGGTAGTCTATAGATATAATCTTCCATACATATACCTGGAGATTATTGTACTAACAATAGCAATTATAGAGAAGGTAGCACCACCACCAGCGATATGATGCGCCGTATACGCCAGAACAGCATCTAAAAAGAATCCCGCATAGGCCCATTCTGTTAGCATCTTGGACAACTTGGTCGTCACAGCAATAATGCCTAGTACTTTAAGTATAGCCAATGGAATAACAAGGTATTCAGGATAACTAAGTTGTCTGAAGAAGCCCTGAACCATTTCTGGATTCCTAAAATACATTTGGGCACTGAAAGTGAATATCCCACACATGACTAAGGTGGAAATCCAATAGATCGCTTTTTCTATATTTTGGTTCATAGTAGATATTTTGTTTTACACAATATGAAAGTCAGCACACTACAAACGAAAAATAACACTTAGGGTTTAGATTCTGCTTTATTTACCGAAATCCTAAAACAATTATTTTTTTGTATATCAGCAGACATGTATATTGACATAAATGGACAATATTTACTATGTCTATGATAAGGTGTACACTTATATCTATTCTTTTCATAATAACATTAGTTAGTGCTGAGGCACAAACTTGCTGTTCGGCTGGTGCACCAGTGGCTTCCAACTTGGGACTGAAGACCAGTACAAAACATAAACGTAGTCTCAGTTTGGCTTATCGCCACATTGGCATCAATAGACTCGTGGACAATAACGAAACACTGATCAATGATCCGAGGACCAGAGAAAATAATATCATATCTCTTGGGGCCAATTATACCTTCAGTGAAAAATTCGCCTTAGGGGCCTTGGTTCCTTTGGTGGCGCAGAATAGAACGACGATAAGTGAATCACAGTCAGCCTTCGGGATTGGAGATCTATCGCTGGTCGGTCAGATAAAAGTTTGGAGCAAGAATGACTGGCTACTGCAATATACCCCAGCAGTGAAAATACCGACTGGAACTGAGTCCATCCGAAGTGAGCGGAATATCTTCTTGTCACCAGACATGCAGAGTGGCACTGGATCATGGGATGTCATCAATCAATTAATACTGGTAAGAGACAGAATTTTCAATTCAGCCTTCTCTGCTAAAACTAGTGTTTCGTTTCGCCTTAATGGGACAAACTCAAATTTTGGCAGTGACAACGGCATTGGAGGCCGATCATTCAAATTTGGCAATGAACTCAATTGGCGCACAACGATCAGCAGGGAATTCTTGGCTGCACAGTGGTTCATTGTACCTGATCTAGAATGGCAATATAGATGGGCAGACTCTAATTCTGAACAAGGGGCACCTGCTAATAACAGCGGAGGAAATTGGGTTAATCAGATTCTAGGTATTTATTTTACAAGAGATAATATTATCAGTTACAGAACCTTTATCAAGTTTCCTATTTACCAAAATTTAGAAGGCATCCAGATTACCACAAATCTAGAATGGGGTGCACAGATAAACTATCAATTTTAAAAAGCATATTCAACGATGAGAAAATTACAACTCGGCCTATTACTATTAGCAACATTTTTACTTTCTAGTTGCGGAGGAGAAGAGACTCAGTCCGCAGGGAATCGCTCCACAGAATGGTCTATTCCAGCTAGTGAGGTCTTTGATGGTGGCGTAGGTCAGGATGGTATCCCTTCTATCAATCAGCCCAACTTCTCTAGCGTGGGTGATATAAACTTTCTGACAGATGATGATCTGGTCGTCGGCGTTATCATTAATGGGGTGGCAAAGGCGTACCCGCATCCGATTCTAGATTGGCATGAGATCGTGAATGATGAGATAGGAGGTATGAGTGTGGCCGTTACCTACTGTCCACTTACAGGTACTGCTGTGGGATGGGACAGAACAGTCAATGGTCAGAATGTATCATTTGGTGTCAGTGGCAAACTTTTTAATACCAATCTGATGCCCTTCGACAGAACGACAAACAGTTATTGGTCTCAGCTCGGCCTTAATTGTGTTAATGGTGAGTGGATTAATACCGAAATCAACTTTGTTCCTATGATAGAGACAACCTGGGCTACATGGAAAATGGCGTATCCAGATTCGGAGGTGCTCAATACAGACACAGGCATTTCACGTCCCTATGATGAATATCCATACGGGGATTATATCACCAACCATGACAATATCTTTTTCCCTGTCAGCCCATTGGATCAGCGACTCCCATCTAAAGAAAGAGTGCTCGGGGTTATTGGAGACTCCCTGGACATAGCCTATAGACTAACCACATTTAGAGAAGACCAAGTTATTACAGACCAGTTAGAAGGAACAGAGCTATTAATAATCGGATCGCAATCAAATAACTTCATCCTTGCCTATGAGAATAACTTAGGCCTGACAGACGTATCTAGCGTACCGAATAGCTTACCTGTCGTCGCCCAATCTAGCGATGGCAATAGGATTACAATGGACGGTCAGATCATAGAAGGTCCACTGGCAGGCCAGTCCTTATCTCCTACTAGATCTTGGATTGGATACTGGATGTCATTTGGATCATTCTATCCAGGAATCGAAATCTATGAGTAAAAATCGACTATCTGTATAGGAAAGCTGTTAAGCGAACCTTACTACTAGGTGAATATGTCTTACTTTTGGTGAAAAATTGAATCCATGTTAAGTATATATCTTTTAGGTATTCCAGGTGGATATGAGTTAATTCTTATTGCTTTTGTGATTCTGCTTTTGTTTGGCGGTAAGAAATTGCCAGAACTGATGAGAGGACTAGGTAAGGGTATTAGAGAATTTAATAATGCCAAGGCCAATCTGGAATCAGAGGTCAAAGAGAGTATGAAAGAACCCAAGGTAGAAAAGGGAAGTGACAAGAGTGGTTGGATAGAAAGAAACGAATAAAATCTTTCTACTCTTTTCTATTGGCAGCATGATCCAACTGCTCATAGAAATCCTCGCCATATTTTCGAATGAGTGCCTCCTTCACAAACGCATATAGTTTTATCTTATTCTTCTTTCCGTTGCTGCAGGCAGCATCACAGATATCCCACCTGTCATAGTTGAGGGTCTGAAAGCCGTTCATATGATTATGGCTGACTCGGATAGGATATAGATGACAGCTTACTGGCTTATAGAAAGATATCTTCCCTTCTCTATAGGCCTTTTGAATTCCACAGAATGTAATGCCTAAGTTATCCCTGCCCATAAAGACACAGGCCCCATCAGGCATCAGGTTGGTTTCGGACACAGATTCTTCTTTATTATAGGTATGAAATCCTTTTTCCTTGATGGCTTGCTGAGAGGCCTCAGGGAGATAAGGTAAAATCTCTGGCAATAGCTTCTCCATCGTCAAAACCTCCTCCTCAGACAATGGTGCACCATAATCTCCTTCTATACAGCAAGCGCCTTTGCACGCTGATAAGTCACAAGCAAACTTTTCTTTTACGATGTCCTCAGAGATGAGAATATCTTCTATCATAATCATTGCCATAGATACCTCTTTTTAAAATTTCAATTTTCTTGAATTAGATTCTACTTCAGGTCACCCTTGATTTAGCTGAATAATAAGGATATTGTTTGTAATTTCCGATTTTGATATTTAAGGCATAAAATACTCTGATCTTTTTAGTCTGTCCCGTGTTAATTCACTATTGAAGGACGCATGATCAATAAGATAGATAAAGCACTAACCCTATTTTTTTTAATACGTAAATTATAAACTCCCACATCAAAATATGGACAAATTAAAGAAGAAGTTCAAAGAGAAATCTTCCAAGCTTAGAAATGAAATCAGAACTCTAAGAAAAACTCACGGCCACAAGGTAGTAGACAAAGTTACCGCTGCGCAAATTATAGGCGGTATGCGAGGAATAAAGAGTATCCTTTGGGAGGGTTCTGAACTTGACGCAAATAAGGGTATCACCTTCAGAGGTTATTCTATACCAGAACTAAAAAAGCTTCTTCCAAGAGTCAAAAAGACAGGAAAGGAACCATTACCTGAAGGCCTCTTCTGGCTTATGTTGGTCAACGAAATTCCGACACAAGCAGATGTAGATTGGCTAAGTAAAGAATGGGCTAAGAGAGGTAAGCTGCCTCAGGTAACATTGAATGCTATTGCGGCAATGCCAGTCTCCACTCACCCGATGACGCAGTTTATAATCGGGATTAATAGTATGCAGACGAGCAGCGAGTTCGCTAAGAGGTATGCTGCTGGGATGGGTAAAGCTGACTATTGGGATGCAACCTATGAGGATTCCATGAATCTGATTGCACGTCTACCTAGGTTGGCAGCGCACATCTACAGAAGAGTGTATCATAATGGTGTACACATAGCACCAAATAACAAATTGGACTGGGCAGGAAACTTTGCTCATATGTTAGGCATCAATGATTCTGAGGACTTCAGGAGCTTGATGAGAATGTACCTGACTATCCATGCAGATCACGAGGGCGGTAATGCGTCAGCACATACGGCGCACCTTATTAATTCTACTTTGGCGGATGTATATCTATCCTTTGCAGGTGCTATGGGTTCACTAGCCGGACCACTACATGGCCTAGCTAACCAAGAAGTGATTAAGTGGATTTTTGGGATGACAAAGTCTCTAAAAACAACAAAACCCACAGATGCTCAGGTAGCCAGTTATATTAATAAGACACTAAAGTCAGGTAAGGTCATTCCTGGCTATGGTCATGCTGTTCTCAGACAACCAGACCCTCGATTCACTGCCCAACGGGTATTTGCAGAAGAATATATTCCTAATGATGATATCGTGAGTATCGTCTGGCAATTGTTCAGAGTCGTTCCAAAAATTCTGGGTGGCTTAGGTAAGGTTAAAAATCCGTGGCCAAATGTAGATGCCCACTCTGGTGCTATCTTAGTTCACTACGGCATGAAGGAGTATAGCTTCTATACTGTTCTCTTTGGCGTATCTAGAGCGCTGGGTGTATTGGCTAATTCTTGCTGGTCTAGAGCCTTAGGACTGGCCCTAGAAAGACCTAAGTCTGTTAACTCTGAGTGGCTTAAAAGTGCTGTCGGCGTTTCTACTGGAAAAAGCAAAAAGGCAGCTAAAAAAGCACCGGCTAGGAAGAAGACTGTAGCTAAGAAAGCGACAACTAAGAAAAAGGCTGTTGCTAAGAAGGTACCTGCTAAGAAAGCCTAAAAAAGCTAAAAAAATAACTAGATAGAAAAATGGAAATCAAAGAAGGATTAAAATATTCAGCAGAACATGAGTGGGTAAGAATAGAGGAGAATACAGCTATCATTGGGGTTACTGATTTTGCCCAGTCAGAATTGGGTGAAATAGTATATGTAGAAGTAGAGACTGTCGGTGAGACAATTGCCAAAGATGAGATATTTGGTACTATAGAGGCTGTAAAGACGACTTCGGATTTGTATATGCCAGTAACCGGTAAGATTTTGGAGTTCAATAAACAGCTGGATGAGAATGCTGGAGATCAGCCTGACTTAGTCAATTCGGATGCCTATGGTGAGGGCTGGATTATCAAAATTGAGATTTCAGATAAATCTGAACTGGAGAGCTTGATGGATCACGAAGGATATAAATCTCATATATCTTAAGCACTGATACACCAAAAATGTGCTTTATGACATCTAGCATTATAGAAGTCAAAAGACTTCAGAATAGTTGAAAGCAATTATTCCCCTTTCAGTGTATCTAGCATGTGTGGCTTTTCTCTCTTTGTCACCATCCTTAGGAGGACCAGCAAGGTTCTTCCAGAATGAGGACAAAGTGTTGCATTTTATCACCTATGCTGTCGCTGCTATCCTGTTTTCGCTTTGGCTTGGGAATTCATCCCCGTCAAGAATGCCATTTTGGCGCATTGTGTTGATCACAAGTCTTTATGGTATAGTGATGGAGATTCTGCAAAGACTAATGGAAACAGGACGTTTGTTTGACATCTATGATATTGTCGCCAATATATTTGGTGCTTTTGCTGGGACAATGTTAATTTACAGGATTAATAGGTCTATTAAGAAG
>CAZIMH010000044.1:0-14492 GCA_964540155.1 uncultured Saprospiraceae bacterium | reverse complement strand
GTAAAATATGCCTGTCCACAGCTTATTTTCTTTCCAGTAGACATAGGGCCCCATCAGTGCGATAAAACGACAGAGGTGTACGGGCAAGTCATTTTGAATTCGAAAAGCTCCAGATGCAATTTGGATAGTCAAATAGGTTAAGTAACAAAGAAATGGAATGACAG
Organism: uncultured Saprospiraceae bacterium; assembly: GCA_964540155.1. Lineage (GTDB taxonomy): Bacteria > Bacteroidota > Bacteroidia > Chitinophagales > Saprospiraceae > RFSX01. Next base: position 14,328 of record CAZIMH010000044.1, on the reverse strand, counting down.
ATAACGCCAAGAGAAAATGTTTTTGGTGCTTTTTAGTCAAATATCGCCTAGCCAAACTGACGCAGAGTATAGCTATAATTACTAGAGCGATAAGTGGTGCCCAATGGCTAGTACCCCATGAAATAAATGGTTTTGTTGTCTGGAATAGGTCTAGGTCCATACCTAAAATTGGTAAAAATTCCTTTTTAATAGAATTTTAAATATGAATATCTGATTTTATCCATACATTCCATTCAAACTTAAAATGTAATGAGAAAAATATTTACAACGCTACTTATCGTCATGCTCTTCAATGTAACTTATGCAGGAGAAGGTATGTGGTTGCCGCTTTTCCTTAAGAGCCTAAATGAAGGGGAGATGCAAGAGATGGGCATGCGCTTGACAGCAGAAGATATCTATAGTGTCAATAAAGGCTCACTTAAAGATGCAATCGTTCACTTTGGTGGATTTTGCACCTCAGAAATAATAAGTCGACGAGGATTACTACTGACTAATCATCACTGTGGCTATGGCCAAATACAGTCTCATACTACCCTAGAGAATAATTATCTCAAAAATGGTTTCTGGGCATTCAAGAAGGAAGACGAACTGATGAATGACGGCTTGACGGCCACCTTGATAAATGAGATAGTAGATATTACATCTCAAGCCTTACTAGGTGTGGCTGATGGAATGTCAGACTCAGAAAGGCAAGCCATCATTGACATTAACTTGGAGAGTGTCAGAAAAGAACTGATTAAGAAAGATTACCAGGATATAATTATCAGACCCTTCTTCCATGGCAACCAATACTTTGCATTTCTGACGACGACGTATAGAGATGTTCGTTTGGTAGGGGCACCGCCTGAGTCTATCGGAAAGTTTGGTGCAGATACAGACAATTGGGTTTGGCCTAGACATACAGGAGATTTTGCTTTATTTAGAATATATGCAGGTCCAGATAATTTGCCTGCAGACCCTTCTCCTAAGAACAAGCCTTATAGACCAAGACATCATTTGCCTATCTCTTTGGATGGGGTAGAGGAAGGTGACTTTACGATGGTGTTTGGATTTCCTGGAAGGACACAAGAGTATCTACCTGCAGTCGCAGTAGAAGAAATTGTAGACGTTTTGGATCCAGCGAAAATCAGTATTAGAGAGAAGACGCTAGACATCCTTGACAAGTATATGAGAACGGACGAGGCTACAAGAATCAGATACGCCTCTAAGTTTGCTAGGATAGCCAACTCATGGAAGAAGTGGATAGGAGAAGTGCAAGGACTGACTAAGACCAAAGCTGTAGAGAAGAAAAGGGAAGCAGAACATGATTTTGTAGGCCGACTTCCTCGAGATAGTGAGTACAGAAATATTTTGCAAGAGTTCGATAAGCTTTATGAAAAAAGAGCACCCTATGCTTATGCCAGAGATTACTACTCTGAGGTTACTGGTCGTAACATAGAACTGATGCAGCTGGCGGGCATAGCAAGGAGAATGGTTTCTATTTATGAGAATAATGGCGAAGAAGCATATGAAGGATATAAAGCGAGAGTATTACCTTTCCTCCAAGGCTTCTATAAAGATTATGACGCCAAGATAGACAAAGAAGTATTCGCGGCGCTGACGGAGATGTACGCCAAGAATGTAGATCATAAGTACACGCCGTCCACACTGGAAAGTAGTACAGCTATGCAAGTCAGTTATAAGCATCTGGCTGATGATATCTATTCAGAATCGATTTTTGCTGATGAGAATAGGATGCTCAGTGTATTGGCAAAAAGTCCTGACCAAGTCGTCAGTTCATTGACTGCTGATCCTTTGTATGAGTTGAGTGCAGAATGGCAACAAATCTATAATGAAGAAGTCGCCGCACCTTATGCCGCCATCAATGACCAAATAGATTCCTTACAGAGAATTTACATGAAGGCATTGATGGAGACTTTTCCTGATCATCGATTTTATCCTGACGCTAATAGTACTATGAGAATTACTTATGGTAAGGTTCAAGGATATGCCCCTAAAGATGGGACCTACTATACACCGATTACCTATCTGGAAGGCGTCATGGAAAAATACAAACCAGGTGATTATGAGTTTGATGTAGATCAGAAGTTAATTGATCTCTATGAGGCAAAGGATTACGGCAAGTATGTAGAAAAGTCCACTGGGAAGATGCCTGTTTGCTTTATAGGAACTAATCATACCACTGGAGGTAATTCAGGTAGCCCGGCCATAGACGCTTGGGGTAATTTGGTAGGTATTAATTTTGACCGAGCCTGGGAAGGGACAATGAGTGATCTTAATTATGATCCTTCTATCTGCAGAAATATAATGACGGACGCCAGATATATTTTATTTGTTATAGATAAGTATGCCGGCGCTGTTCATTTACTGAATGAGATGACACTTGTCAATCCTAAGAATGCACAAGGAATGAGAGATTCTAAAGGAAGGCAAATCCATAAACGTAAATATGAAATGCAATCTGATGTTAAATAATTAGATTGAATTAAATAAAAAAAGCTGATAGAGATTCTATCAGCTTTTTTTATTTATTAGCGATTGTTTCTTTCAAGTAAGGTCATTAAAAATGCCCAGTAGATTCTCTAAATATAACAGCAGTGACTACCTGACCTACTATTCCCAAGGACCTCTTATCTATTGCATCTATGTCGTCATCATGCGTATGCCATTCTTTGATAAATGAATTAGTAGGTGACCCGTGAGGCATATTGATTATATCTATCATAGGGATGCCACCTTCTACATTGACAAAATAATGGTCGTCAGTTATCTGTCCGAATTCTGTATTATCAAATATCTTACTGTGCCCCATACCTCCTGCGAGTGCCCACACCTTATCTAATAATTGACCAGCAAATCGTTTAGAGAAATGTTCTTTAGGAAATCTTGGATTCTTGCCACCGATCATGTCTAGATTTATCCCATACATTGCTGAGTAATTCTTTTTGTGTTTTTTATTAGACCAATGCTGTGATCCCAAACACCACAAATTATTAGGACTGTTAGGCCCACGCTTGCCCTGATCCTCAGCATCCCACAGAATGATATCTACACCTAAGTCTATTGGGTTTTGCTGTAGTAGTCTGGCTATCTCGATTAGAACTGCCGTACCAGAACCTCCGTCATCTGCTCCAGGGATCGGTTGGTTTTTCTTTTCTGAGTCGTTGTCTTCTTCGCCTATAAATCGCGTATCCCAGTGTGCGGATAGGATAACACGTCTCTTATGTTTTGGATTAAACTGAGCGATAATATTCCAAGCTTCAAAACTATCACCTGTATATATATGTGCATCAAAGTTTTGGGCGATAACATCAGCGCCAAACGACTCAAAAGTGGATACCATCCAATCTTTGCAGGCTACGTGTCCAGGTGAACCTGGATTTCGTGGCCCGAAGCTTAATTGCTTTTCCAGATATGCATAGGCGGAGTCTGCAGAGAAGGGAGGTATTTTTGCAGGGGGTCCCGTGGGTTTGAGTACGGTGCTTGCATTTTTGTCACTTCCACAAGAAAGAAGGAACAAACTGAAGCATAGCAAGTACCAAATATATTTTAGTTTCATATACTAATATTTCTTATTGGCTTATTGTTTCTTTTTAATCTTTGGTCCATGTACTGCCATCTTTTCCATCCTTGATAGAAATTTTTGCAGCAGCTAAGGCATCTCTAATTTGGTCTGATACTCCCCAGTTCTTATTGGCTCGTGCATCTTGTCTGAGATCTAGTACTAACTGCATGACAGCATCCAGTGCTCCATTATCTGAATCTCCACCCATCTCACTGGTCAGTCCAAGGACGTCTTCCAGATATTTTGGATAAGTTTCTTTTAATCGATTTAGGGCATTAGCAGAAATATCACTCATGGCAATATGACCATCTTTCAAACTATTAATCGTAGACACTAAATTGAAAAGTTGTGCAATCGCTTTTGGTGTATTGAAATCATCACACATCTCATCTACAAACTTGTCCAGCGGTTCTAGTACCAATGCATCGCTTGCCCCAGATGTGTCCGATCCACCTGATAGATTATCCAAAGTCTTTTTGGCTTCCATTATCCGCTTGTATCCCTTCTCTGCCGCTAACAATCCATCATCTGTCAAGTCATTAGTAGAGCTGTAATGAGATTGCAGCATAAAGAACTTAATGACCATCGGTGAATAGGACTTACTGATATGCGGACTATCTCCAGTAAAGAGTTGTTGCGGTGTTATGGTATTGCCATCACTCTTGGACATCTTTCTTCCATTCATAAGCAGCATATTGGTATGCAACCAGTAATTAGCAGGTTGGCAGTTACAAGCGCCGACATTCTGCGCCACCTCATTTTCGTGATGTGGAAACTTTAAGTCATTACCACCACCATGTATGTCAAAGGTTTCTCCAAGATACTTTGTACTCATTACAGAGCATTCTAAATGCCATCCTGGAAATCCTACCGACCATGGACTATTCCATTTCATCAGGTGGTCTGGCGCCGCCTTCATCCAGATAGCAAAGTCAGATGGATGTTTCTTTTCACTTTGGTTTTTGAGATCTCTAGTTTCTGTCAATAGATCATCTATGACTCTGCCAGATAACTTACCGTAACACTTTTTCTCTTCGTGGAATTTTAAAGTATCAAAATAGACAGAGCCATTTTGCACATAACCATATCCGTTATCTATGATTTGCTGGACCATCTCTATTTGCTCCACAATATGCTGAGTAGCTCTAGGTTCTATACTCGGTCTGTGGGTATTGAAGATGTCCATCATCTTATGGAAGCCATTGGTGTATTTCTGCACGACCTCCATAGGCTCTAACTTATCCGCTCTGGCCCCTTTAGATATTCTATCCTCTCCATCATCCAATAGATGCCCTACATCCGTGATGTTTCTTACATACCTCACCTTATATCCGAGGTGCAAAAGAAAACGATACATAATATCAAAGCTTATAAATGTTCTGACATTGCCCAGATGGACATCACTGTATACCGTAGGGCCGCAAACATACATACCTATAAATCCTTCTGTGATAGGCTTGAAGGCTTCCTTCTTTCTTGACAGACTATTCTGGATCTGCAGGGTTTTTTCTTTATATAAGCTCATATACTAGGCAACAATTATTTTTAGACTTACAAAAATAGACAATAGAAACATCTTGTGTAATTTATCAGTAGCCTTCTACAGCGTCATTCTGGTGACGACAGGCAGATGATCAGATATGGAAGAGTCTAGGATGTCGTGATTGAGGATTTTGATTTTTGGGTTGGCAAAGGTGTAATCAATTCTCAATCCTATGAATCGAGAACGATATGTCTGTGCCAAACCAGATCCAGCCTCTATAAAAGCATCGTTATATTTTTCAGAAATCATATTATACAAATAAGAGGAGGGTACATCATTGAAGTCACCATTGATCACCACAGGATGGGGAGAGGCATCTGCATGAGAAAGGACACGATCTAACTGGTCTACTCTCAGCTTAGCGTGATGATTATACTTATGTAGGATATATTTGGATTCATCCCAAATCTCCTTGACGTTATCTGTTAAGTTGGGGACTCTGTTAGAACTTAGATGTAAAGAGTAGATGCGGCAAGTATCCTTACCTATCTGGATATCTGCCCAGGTAGCATTGTGTGATTTGGTATCAAAAGATAGGTTACCGCCATTCAAAATGGGAAACTTAGAATAAATGCCCGTCCCAGTATCTGAGTTAGAATAAAATTTATACCCATTAAATATCTTATTATAATACTTAAGGTGACTAGGCCATCTTTCTTGCAAGCAGATTATATCTGGTGAAGACTTAGAAATAAATTGTCTGAAGCGTTCTACGCTTTTGTCTTTGGTTTTGAACTTGTTATGGAAATCTATTCTTGTCTTTCCTATGTTGTAGGTCATTACAGAAAAACCTTCTTTGCTCGGATTAGATTTAGACATACCGATTGTTCTCTTGAGCGGAGAAAACCCAATGAGGACAGCAGCTGCTGACAATAAAGCATATTTAGGTTTGAATACGACCCAGAATAGGCACATTAATACATTACAGATAAGTAGAAATGGATAACCGAGACCGAAGATGGCAAAGAATCCTGTAGATGTTGGGTTTATAAAAGGGGATAGATAGGACAATAGAAGTGCACCTGCGAATATGATATTGATTAAGTAAAGGAATTTAAGCACTTACTATTTTTTGCTGGCTCTATAAAGGAAATCCTTTTCCTCATCTGAAAGGCTGTCATAACCAGATGCAGTGATTTTATCTAGGATTCTATCCAGTTCCACTTGTTGGTTAGGCTTCTGACCGCGCGGGCTTTCTTTTGTTTTGGCTTCGTTTCTAACAACTTTGAATTTACTCCTAGAAGTCTTTTCTACCTTGACAGTTCTTTCCCTCTTTGGTCGGCTGCCATAGGCACTTCCTTTTCTGTAGAACGGCGCAGTCAGATCTGTCCCTTCCCTAAGCAGCCAAACATAGAACATCCCAAAGACGGCGCCTCCTAGATGCGCAAAATGACCTCCTTGATTGATATTACCCGCAGATCCTACCAAGTCCAAAAACAGTAGACCTAAAGCAATGTACTTCAACTTGACAGGTCCAAGGAATATCAAGTGCATCTGATAATCCGGAGATACCATGGCAGCTGTCCATATTATAGCCATTACGGCAGCAGAAGCACCCATAGCTAGAGCGGCGCCACCAGTACCTCCAGGTAAGTATAGATCATGTAAGATAAATATCAGCCCTCCAAAGATGCCACTCATGATATACAAAGGCAGTATACGTTCGTCACCTAGTAAGTCGCCTACAATTCTACCAAACCAATAGAGCAAGAGCATATTCCACAGTATATGCCAAAACCCAATATGCAAAATCATATGTGTCAGTATACTCCAGGGCTGTTTGATAAATTGGCCCATGCTGGAAGGCAATGAGAGTGCATCGCGGATAACATTAAATACGCTATCTGGATTAGTACTGGACTGAAAATCAAAGACATTAATCAGATTCAGAATGATAAATAGACCCACATTGACAAGAATGATCTTAGAGATCATGTTGCCTGACCTGAATGTTTGTTTGATATCGTTTATTACTGAATCTACCATCCTACCTATCTGAGAGGTGCATATTTGTCTGCAAAATTAGCTAAATAATTTAATGTAAATGACTTATGTATTATAAAATAACAACATATGATAATGTTATCGACGATTAATTTGACTACATATATGCATTATAAGAATTGGTAACTTAATGAGCCTTAGCTATTCAAACGCTAAGCAGAGATAGCAAGTTGCAGAATATTGATTTTTTATGATGAGGATTGTTGCTTGATTTAGCACATTTGGTTGAGACTTGTAGTCTTAATACTTTGTCTGAATCAGGATAGTCAGGATGAGAGGATTTTCTAGAGGATTATAAAGTGGCATGGTTCCTTATGCCGTGAACCGATGTACCTTGAACCGATGCACCATGCACCGTTGCACCTTTTGTACCTGAATAAAAAACCCCGTTGGTCGAGACTTGCAGTCTCAATCCTCTATGCTTGTCAAGGTGTTTTCAATGCGCCTGGCTTCACAGAACTTATGGCTTCAGGTTCTATTAGAATAAGATTTCTCGGCTCCTACGTCACTCGAAATGAAAAAAGTAGGTTGTACCAAAAGAAAAAAATCCTGTAAATCCAATCATCCTGAAAATCTGGATTCAGACAGATTCCTCTCCCTGACCCTCTCCAAAGAGGGAAATCCTAGGCTCAAAGCCTCCTTATGATTGCTGTGCTTTCTTATATAACAATTTCTTTACCTTATGCCCTATACCATAAACCATATTCCCTACATCAGTACCGTGAACCGATGTACCGTGAACCGTTGAACCTGAATAAAAACCCTATTCCCTAAACCATATTCCCAAGATCAGTACCGTGAACCGTTGGACCCGACCCTAAACCATACACCCTATTCCCTAAAACCCCATATATTTATAACATAGATTTTGAGATGGTATTAAAAGTGATGGATTCTATTTTAAGAACCTACTTTCACTATCGCCAAAAGGAGGTGGAGAAAGTGCTGGCTAACCCTGCTTATTACCAATCAAACCTACTCATGTCTATTCTCCGGCGTCAGCAATCTTGTGCTTACGGAAAGACCTATTCATTTAATCAGATTCAAGATTATAGGACCTTCTCTCAAGCGCTTCCAATCATTCAATATGAGGATATCTATCATGATATTCAGAATATGATGGATGGCGCGGATAATGTTTTGGTGAGTGATAAAGTACATTGGTTTGCGAAGTCATCTGGGACATCGGTCAATAAGAGCAAGTACATCCCTGTGACGAGGCATTATCTCACCCATGGCCATCTTAAGTGTACATGGACAGCCGCTTCAGTCATCTATAATGAAGATCCATCTGCGCGATTATTTGCCGATAAAAATTTGATCATGGCGGGCAGCCTAACCAAATATAGTCCTCAGGTTACGGTGGGGGACATCTCTGCGATTATGCTGCATCATTTTCCGCGCATAGGTCGACGATTTGCGACGCCTTCATTTGAGGTCGCCTTGTTAGAAGACTGGGAAGAGAAAATAAAATTGGTAGCAGAGATTTCATCTAAGGAACGGGTAACCTTAATGGGCGGCGTGCCTACCTGGACTATCGTTTTATTTAAAGAGATCCTCAGAACAACTGGTGCAAAAAACATTTCAGAAGTTTGGCCACATCTGAAGACCTACATCCATGGCGGTATAGGACTAGGCCCTTATGAGCGGGAACTAAGAAAATATTTGCCATCCAAAGATGTTGTCTTTAGAGAGGTGTACAATGCGACCGAGGGCTACTTTGCCATCCAAAATGAAAAGGCAGTGGATGGGATGTCGCTGATGTGCAACCATCAGATTTTCTATGAGTTTATTCCAGCATCCACATATACCTTAGGGGATCCTGATCAAGATGCGATGACCTTAGAAGAGGTGAGTGCTGATACGGATTATGTTATAGTCATGACTAATTCCGCTGGCTTATACCGATATGTGATGGGTGATATCGTTAGATTCTCCAGTGTGCGACCATTTAAAATAAAAGTAGTGGGTAGGGTAGAGCAGTATATCAATGCCTTTGGTGAAGAGCTAATGGTCTGTAATACTGATGAAGCAATCACGACAGTCAGCCAGAGGTATGGCGCAATTATACGTGATTATCATGTGGCGCCAAGGTATATGACAAACCAGGTTAACGGTTGTCATGAATGGGTCATAGAATTTATAAAAAGACCAGACTCAATAATTGATTTCACGAAAGCTCTTGATAGAGAATTAAGATTGCTGAATTCTGATTACGATGCTAAGCGGTATAAGGACATCGCCATGTCTCCCCTTCAATTACATATGATACCATCCGGAAGTATAGACAACTGGATGAGAGAAAGGAAAAAATATGGCGGTCAGCACAAATTACCTAGACTAGCTAATGACAGAACCATACTGACCCAACTGATGGCATTTATAGATAACAAACAAAATCGAAGCCTAACCTTAAAGCAGCACTAAAAATTAGGCGCCGATAGGTCCAAGCTCTACACCTTCTGAGTAAGCGGCTTTAATATCATTCTGACTAAACGCTTGCTTCACTAAACCATAAATCTCAAAAGTAGCCTCCCAATAATCATTAGGGTCTACATATGGGCGGATGGCTAGGACGATGTTGTGACTATCGTAAGTCTCAATTCCTATTAGGGGTTCTTTTTCCCACTTGACATACTCTGACTTTTCTAAGGCTCCTTTAATTATTTCTTTGACCTTAGGGAAGCTTTCTGCGTAAGGCATGCTGACATTAAGTTCTAGACGGATAAAACCCATTGTACTATAATTAGTAATGACGTTATCTGTTACTTGGCCATTGGGCACAATCAATGTCTTGTCATTGGGTGTTTCCAATGTGGTGTTGAATATCTTGATGTCCTTCACCTTGCCGAAGTTGCCATCTACAGATACGAGGTCTCCTATTTTATAGGGTTTGAGAAAGAGAATGGTGAGTCCAGATGCAAAGTTGCCCATAAAGCCTTGCATGGCCATCCCTATTGCAAAGACTGCTGCTCCTAGAAGACCAACCAGGGCTGTCATTTTGATGCCAACAATGCTTGCTGCGACACCCAAGACAATTATCTTCATAATAATTGTAATCATCGATTGTATGAAGGCTGTTACCTCTGGTCCTAAATCGGCTTTCTCTAATCCTTTGTTGACTATTTTACTAAGCTTATTGACTATCTTGAATCCTATGTAAAGAATCAGCAGCGCTATTATAAGCTTTGGAATAAAGTTCACAGTCCAGTCAAGGATATCACTTCCGTATTTTTGCATTTTTTCTACGCTAAACGTTTCAGTTAAGCTTTCATTAGAAAAATTAGCATCTTGCTCTTGCATCTTTGTTAGTTTTAAATTCTAAAGCTAAAATATCATCCTGTACCTACCTTTACAAATGGAATTCCCATGAACTTATATATCCTATGATACGTTGCTCGAAACAGGGGATGACTATCGAAAAAGTGTACACTAAAAAGAACAAATCGACATCGAATTTAAAAATGACATAGCAAAAAGAGTCGGCGCTGACTTGGATATCCATATTCCAGTCGATTTGGATGATAAAGCAATGCTGCAGCATATCGCCTATAGAGTGGAGAAACTGCTAAAGGCAGACCCTGATCTACTCATGAGTTATATGTATCGGCTGGATGTGGAAGAAAAGAATATCAAAGCGGCCCTCGAAGTGAGTACGGCACCTGTACATATCACGTTCGCTCAGCTCATCTGGGAGCGACAAAAGCAACGTATTGTTACTAAGAAAAAATATAAGCAGGATCCCATAGAAGGGTGGGAATTCTAGTTATGATATGGCACGGACCTTTAAGTCAGAAGGCATAGTCCTCAGCAGTCTTAAGTATTCTGAGACGAGCCTAATACTAGATATCTATACCAAGCAGCATGGATTGGGCTCCTATATTGTAAGTGGTGTAAGGAAACAGAAATCACGTACAGCAAATGTCTATCATCCTATGAATATCATAGATATGGTCGCCTATACCTCAGGGGAAAGTCTCTCCCGTATCAAGGAAGCCAGTTACGCTTATATGTACCAGAAATTGGACAGAGATGTCATTAGTGCTGCCGTGGGCACTTATGTCATTGAATTAGTAAGAAATGCCATACAGGATAAGGAGCCTGATGAAAGATTGTATTCATTTATAAGAGGGACACTATTATCATTAGATAGTGGCTCCCACGCGATAAGTACACTTCCATATGAGTTCGCTATACGGCTGGCAGAATATATGGGATTCCAAATGCAAGATAATTACAGCGAGGAGTCGCCTTACTTTGATCTAAGTTCAGGACAGTTTGTATCAGCGCTGACCTCAGATAGCACTGTGCTCGATGGCACGCTGAGTACTGTTATGCATCAACTAATGAATGGTGTACAGACTATATCATTAACAAAACAGGACAAAGCCTTTCTGCTGGACAAACTCATGTCTTATTACGAATTGCATATAGACAATTTCAAGCCACTACGGTCTATCCCGGTGCTTAGATCTATCTTCGGATAATATTGTATTAGCTTTTTACCATATTTGTTAGCCTACAGTACATTATGAAATTAGAATTACAAGAATCTATCACCTACGATCGTAAGCGACTGTCAAAAGCTAAGCTGCTCGAGTTGTATAATTATATGGTAGCTCCACGATTGGTGGAAGAAAAAATGCTCTCTTTGCTCAGACAAGGGAAAATCAGCAAGTGGTTTTCTGGTATAGGTCAGGAAGCCATATCGGTTGGCTGTACTATGGCGCTAGAAGAAGATGAATGGATCTTTCCTATGCATCGGAATCTCGGTGTTTTTACCACCAGAAATGTACCCCTAAATAGGCTCTTTGGACAGTGGCAAGGTAAACCATCTGGATTTACAAATGGGCGGGACCGTTCTTTTCACTTCGGTACTAAGGAATACAACATCTGGGGCATGATATCACATCTCGGTCCTCAGCTCTCACTGGCTAGTGGCATTGCTATGGCACATAAACTGGCTGGTCAGAAAAAGATAAGTTTGGCTTTTACTGGAGAAGGCGGGACGAGTGAAGGGGAATTTCATGAGGCGCTGAATGTAGCAGCCGTGTGGCAGTTGCCGGTCATTTTTGTGATAGAGAATAACGGCTATGGATTATCTACTCCCACTGAAGAACAGTACAGATGTAAGCATCTGGCTGACAGAGGTAAGGGGTACGGTATGAAATCCTTTCTGGTAGATGGAAATAATATTTTGGAGGTCTATAACACCATAAATAAGGCGGCCAAATCCATCCGTAAGAAACCAGAGCCCATCCTTGTAGAATGCGTCACCTTCAGAAGAAGAGGGCATGAAGAAGCGTCAGGCACCAAGTATGTACCAGATGACCTTATGGCCTATTGGGAGAAACGAGATCCTATAACTAACTATGAGCAATATCTTCTAGCTGAAAAAGTGATTACACAGGAAGAGATTACCGCGCTAAAGGAAAATGTCAAAAAACATATCAAGGAAGAACTGGAGGTGAGTTATGCCGCTGATGAGGTGGAAGTCAATGTGGCTAAAGAGCTTGCCGATGTGTACCATGAAGGAGATTTTGAGGTCGTACAACCTGCGTCCGCAACCAAAGAGATGCGATTTATAGATGCGTTGTCAGACGGCTTGCGAGAAGCAATGGGTAAGTGGGATAATCTGATTCTCATGGGACAGGATATAGCCGACTATGGAGGTGTATTCAAGATTACAGATGGTTTTACAGCAGCTTTTGGAAAGGATAGAGTTCGTAATACGCCATTATGCGAAAGTGCTATAATCGGTATCGGATTAGGTCTGAGTATGAAGGGTTATAAATCCATGGTAGAAATGCAGTTTGCGGATTTTGTGACCTGTGGCTTTAATCAGATTGTAAATAATCTGGCTAAGATTCACTATCGGTGGGGTCATGCTGCTGATGTCGTTATCAGAATGCCTTGCGGTGGTGGAGTGGGCGCAGGACCTTTCCATAGTCAGACCAATGAAGCTTGGTTTGCACATACGCCAGGGCTCAAAATCGTCTATCCATCCTCAGCGTCTGATGCAAAAGGTCTTCTCTTAGCAGCGCTGGAGGATAAGAATCCTGTCATGTTCTTTGAACACAAGGGCTTGTATAGAACCCATTCCGAAGAAGTGCCAGAAGGATTTTACACGATAGAAATAGGCAAAGGCAAGCGGGTGCAGAGTGGTGATGACATTTCTATTATCACCTATGGTATGGGAGTACACTGGGCTACTGCTGAAGTGGAAGGCTCAGGTGTCTCTGCAGATATAATAGACTTGCGTTCACTAGTGCCTTTGGACTATGGCATTATTCATGATAGTATAATTAAGACAAATAGAGTGGTGATTTTGCATGAGGATGCATTGTTTGGCGGACTGGGTGGAGAGATTTCTTCTTATATATCAGAACACCTCTTCGAACATTTAGATGCCCCAATCGTTAGAGTTGGAAGTTTGGATACGCCAATCCCTTTTCATAAAGAGTTAGAGAAGGTGTATTTAGCCTCAAGCAAACTAAGCGAAGCCATAGCTAAAACACTCGAATATTAGACTAAGAAAAACTGGATTATGACAAAACTAAATTATAGCAACTTAAAATCTAAGGTTGTCAAGTACAATGAGATCTTAAAGAATACTCATAATTATAGAAAGGACTGGAGCGAAGGATTAAGAGATGAGATTATAGATAACCTTAAGAAGGTAATCAAGAAAACAAAACTGAGTGCTTACGTCGATGTTAAGGATGATATCGAGAATCTTGAAGTTATTTCATTGTCACTAGGGACAGAGGTTAGTGGTATAGCGGAGAAACTTCCTGGAAACCATTTGCCGGGCAATCACCTAAGAAGACCATTCATTAAGTCTAATGGGTCACTGATATTCCAGCAGTTATTTAATGGTAAGTTGATGATTATGATTATGTATCCATACATAGAAGGTTACGGTCAGCCCAAACCACCGATGACACTAGAAATCATAAGACCTGAGGAGTATAAGCCTGCTTTTATGCTGAGATATCTGGAAACCTTTATGAAGGAGGTGATAGAATGGGAAGACTTCGATGATGATGTGCCAGAGAAGATGGGTATGAATCCGATCGGATTTTCATCTATCAATGCAGAACATGACGAATAAGCTTTCTATAGACTTATATACGGTGTGAAATAATGAAATAGATAAATTTTTTGTCATTTCGACTTAGTTAATTGACCTTCAATTCAGAAGAGTGATGACAAA
>CAZIMH010000043.1:2348-14888 GCA_964540155.1 uncultured Saprospiraceae bacterium | reverse complement strand
CATTGATGTCTCCGATTCTACCGACGCCGGCACCATAGCCTTGAGGCACCATCGCTGCATGCGAAGGATGGTCTAGGGCAGCGACTGCCATTTGCCATTCTGCAGTAGAAGAACAACCCAATGTTCCTATTTTACCATTAGACCAAGACTGATCTTTCATCCAAGAAAAGGCATCATATCCATCAGTGAGCGGCACTCCCAAAATATCCCATTCTCCTTCAGAAAAATATCTACCTCTTTCATTTTGCACCACATAGGCATAGCCTCTTTTGACAGCTTCTAAGGCTCTCGTAGCGGTTCTCAGCTCTTGTTTGCCATCTCTCCAAGTATTAAAATTATAGGGGGTTCTAGAAAAGATGATTGGTACTTTTTCATCTGTGTTAGGACGATAGATGTCAGTAGCTAGCCGAATGCCATCCCTCATTGGCATCATTACTTTCTGGTCTACGATGGCTATTTCTTCCAGTTCTTTCAGGATGTCTTCCTGCGCCTGAAGATTAGAATTAGGAGCTATAAGTGATTGGAATATCAGTAGAAGGACGATGGACTTTTTTACCATTGTTAGCGGGTTGTTTTAACTAAATAAAGAGACACCATAAGGTAGGTAAAATAATTGACTATGATTTATTTGGTTCTAGGATTAGCTCGATTTTTCTGTTTGTACCCTTCATAATCACAATTAATCATGGAATCATTAATAATCATAGTACAGATTTATTTGATTTTGGGATTGCCTTGATTTTTCTGTTTGTACCCTTCATAATCACAATTAATCATGGAATCATTAAAAATCATAGTACAGATTTATTTGATTTTGGGATTGCCTTGATTTTTTTGTTTGAATGATTTATTGCCGAGCCGTTTAAATTGTAATGACTTTGCACCAAAGTTGATAAGTAAACCAACTTCTAAATCATAGGCTTCCAGATAGTTAATGGCTTGTGCCAAATGGACATCCTCTAATTTTATGACAGCTTTTAACTCTACAGAAATTTTATCATCAATTAAGAAATCCACTCTCCGATTTCCAATATGCTGCTTTTTATAATAAATAGGCATTACAAATTCTCTTATAAATGATATGCCACTATCCGCCATTTCTATCTCTAAGGCTCTTTGATAAATGACCTCCTGAAAACCATTCCCCAATCCTGAATGTACAGTCATCGCACATCCAATAATCTTAGAAGTCAACTCCGAATATTTGTACTCCTTCTTAATCATAGTTAATCATGAAATCATTAAAATTCATAGTCCAGACACTTCAGGATTCCCCCTTCTTTCCTCTCAGCACTTTTTGTACCTGTCTTATTTCTTGATACACGGTGACAAAACCGCCGAAGGTGCATAGGACGATGATGGACGAAAACCAATCATATTCTTCAGTACGGAGAAAGTCTCTGATACCAAAAAATGATAAGGCAACGGTGAGCCCTAATAATAAACCTGCCATTAATTTAAGACTATCTAATTTCTTTTCTAATTGGCCTTCTGTCAGGTTTTCTATCTCTGATTTATTCATATCCTTAAATTTTGAATTGGGTATAATGGAGTTGTGTCCTACACTATGTAGGCTTGTTCTTTAATTTTTAAGGTATAAGATAGTTATTTTCTTGTTTCTGGCAGAACCCCAATACCTAATTATTATACACTAAGCACGTTCCCCTTCCCATGCCGCCCACCACTGATTTATCATCGCTAATTTTTCATCTGATGGGAGATGGGTTTCCAGGCAATCATGAATGAGATCCTGGTCAAAAGTATCTCGGATAAAATGTCGGAATTTAGAAAGCACTTTTGGGCCCACATCGGCTTCTAATTCTAAGGGGGCAGCGTCATGGCCAAAGCGGATATATTGATAAGCAAAGACAATTAGATAAATAAGAAAAGATTTAAATCGCTTCGCATGGTGCAGGTGACCTACTTCATGTGCCGATAGCCTCAGCCACACATTTAGGTTATTGCCATAGGCTGCGCTGCCATATCGTTGCTGATTTGTAGAAAAGAAGTTTTCTGTGTAGGTAATACTTGTCCATCGCTTATTGCCCAAGGTGATGGCGCCACCTCCTTTGATGGCGGGATACATGGGAATGTATCGTAAGGGCTGGCGACTATATATTTTGGTCTGGCGAATAGTGGATTCAGAGACACCTGATACCAGAGACAATAATCTGGACATAACTGGGCCGTAGTGGTAGTGAGATTGGTCCGCTTGTCTGATGAGCATCTCATTGTCTATTATTTTGGATGCGGCCATGGGTTACGCTTCGTCTGTTGTCAAGAATAATTTACTCATGATACTGTCTGCTCTTAGTTTGCCTGAGGGACTTAGTCTGAGATGGTTATCTACGGATAGGAGCTCCCCGCTAGCAGTTAACTGATCTAATTCTTTAGATAGTAAGTCCGACCAGTCTGGAACCATTGCTTGTAGTCGAGCTTTAGAACAGCCCCACATGGTTCTTAGTCCTGTCATGATACACTCATTGAATTTGTCATAAGTGGATAGGACTTCTTGCTCACTAGGAATCTTATTGTCTTGGAGTGCCTGGATATATTTTGGATTGTGGGCCACATTCCAATATCGATGATCACCATCAAAAGAATGGGCTGAAGGACCGATGCCGAGATAGGGTACCTGACGCCAGTAGTTGGTGTTGTGACGTGCATACTTTTCCTCACGGGCATAGTTAGAGATCTCGTAATGCGCAAATCCTGCTTCTTGAAGCTTCTTGGTTGTCAGTACAAATTGTTCTGCCTGCAGCTGGTCTGTGGTGGCCACCTTAGTGCCTTGTTGGATGTGGTGTGCCAGTGCCGTATTGGGTTCTATAGTCAGACCGTAACAGCTGAGGTGGTATATGTTTAGTGCGATGGCTTTGTCCAGATTAGCAGACCACATAGCAGTGGTCGTCGTCTCACTTCCAAATATCAAGTCCATACTGATATTAGTCAGGCCCGCATTTTGGGCAACTTGGATACACTCTGCTGACTGCGCGGCATTATGACTGCGATTCATCCAACTCAAGTCTTCATCATAGAAGGATTGGACGCCGATGCTGAGTCGGTTGATGCCCAGTGCTTGCCACTCTGCCACTTTTTGTGGGGTGATGTCATCTGGGTTGGCTTCTAGTGTGATTTCTGCCTCGTTGGATACAGCGTAGTATTGGCTTATGGCGTCCAGAAGTGCCCCGATATCCTTGGCTGCGAGTAGGGAAGGAGTCCCACCCCCAAAGTAAATGGTCTCTATAGTAGGGGCTTTGAGGAAGGATTTTTGCAGTCTTATCTCTGTAAGCATGGCGCTTTGCATGTCAGACAGGTTGTGCATGGTTGTAGAAAAGTGGAAATTGCAGTAGTGGCAGGCTTTTCTGCAGTAAGGTATATGTAAGTAAATGCCCGCCATAGTTGTTATTAGGAGTCAAAAGTATAGCGTATTGTCTGGTAATCGGTCATATATATGGATAATCATTTTTCTGAGTGTACAGCTTGGCTTGTATGCTCAGACAGCTGGTGGCCCATATCAACAGCCAGTTACCATCCAGCTAGTGAAGACAGATAGTGGGCCATTTACCATAGAGAATACCACCATAGCTAATCCTAACCAGCAACCTGTCACCACACTGCTCAAACCACAGTTGGATCAGATGATTGCTGACAATTATCTAGAGGCTTCTCTAGATTCTACGGTCATCACTGAAGATGGGTCGACAGCGAAGGCGTATATACATGTGGGACCGCAGTATAACTTCCAGGCTTTGCGACTGGACTCTATCAGTGAAGACTTGCTTAAGAGATTGGACATAAGAGCACCACGAACCGCTCAAGAATTCTTAATCGCAAGAGATAAGCTTACCGCTTACTATGGGGATCATGGCTATCCCTTTGCGCTGGTCCGGTTGAGTGAATTAGATCTGCAGGATGGCGTGGTCAAGGGATACCTCGAGGTAGAAGAGCGCAATAAAATCATCATGGACAGTATCATTGTCCATGGGGAAGTAGAGATTCGTCAAGGCTTTCTGAATAATTACCTTGATATATATTCAGGAGAATTGTACAGCCATACCAAGCTCAAAAGCGTCAAACGTAAGCTGGACCAATTGGCCTTTCTCAAAACAACTGAAGAGCCAGCGCTGAGTTTTGTGTACGATTACGCTTCGGTCAATATCTATGTAGAGCCAGAGAATACGAGTCGCTTCGATGTCATATTTGGCGTCATTCCTACTAATAATATTATGGGTCGTCAGCTATTCCTCTCACTGGACTTTAGTGCGGAGTTACTTAATAGACTCGGCTACGGAGAGTATCTATATATAGATTTTGAACGGCTGCGACCTGAGCAACAGAAGTTTGATTTTGCCTTTAACTATCCTTACATATTGGATACGCCTTTTGCGATAGATGCGACTTTCAGTATATTTAGAAATGCCCTCAATTTCCAGACGGTGAAGTCTGACCTGGGTGTACAATATCTTATTAATAGCACTGACTATCTCAAAGTCGCTTGGAATCTAGAAGCGTCCAGATTGGTGGAGGTGGATACGATGGCTCTGCTGAGCACCCAAAGACTACCTGACCAGCTAAGTGTATCTCAGACGGGCTTGTCACTGCGGTACTTTATGACCAGACTGGATCATCGGTTCAATCCCCGTCGCGGACTCTCTATCAATGCCAGTGCGGTGGGTGGACAGAGAAGAATACTTGTAGATCCGGGTATCGTCTCCCTCAGTGCTGATAATATCAACTTCGCTGAAAGTTATGATACGCTGGACCTGGTGACACCACGGTTTGAGCTGAAGGCAGACATCTCCTATTTCGTACCTATCAAGCGGCGAGGCGTCTTTGGCATTCATGCTAGGGGCGGGTGGCGATTTACTTCCGGAGATAACAATCTACTGATTAATGAGCAGTTCCAGATAGGTGGTAATCAATTACTGAGGGGCTTCGATGAGGCCTCCATATTTACACCATTCTACGCTGTGGGTACCGCTGAATTTCGACTTTTATTATCAGACAATTCCTACTTCAGTGCCCCATTTATAGATGTCGGCTATGTGGATCGTGATATTGGGGGTGGGAATTCAGTGACAGAATTGGCCGTGGGGATAGGCGCAGGGCTGGTCTTTGAGACAAAGGTGGGCTTGTTTAATTTTTCTATAGCCTCAGGTAGAAATGATGATCAGGGTTTTGACTTTGGCAGACCCAAGGCACACTTTGGGTTCAGCTCCTTATTTTGATTGGAACAGAGGGTAGAGTTACTTTACCTTTTGGACTTTGTAGTTGTTTTCTATGAATTTAATCATTTCTGATAAATCGGATATTATCTCCACGTTAGAAGGCCATTTGACATTATTAGTCAATGTCTGGTAGCCTGTAATTAGGAATTTCCTCATTCCTAGTGTCTCAGAAATTTTGTCCACATAGGTCTGCAAATTCATATATGGCAATTCCTGATTGATGATCGTAAATACAAAATCGGGCTTGGTATTCTCTATAGAGAAGACCACATCACCTAACTCTATATCTGTACCTAGATTGACCACTTTACATCCATTCTTCTTTAGTGTATAATGAAGATAGAGCAGGCTCAGCTCTTGATTTTCACCTCTAGGGTTGTAGATCAGATAGGTGGCTTTTGGTTCAGGACTATGTTTGAGTGATTCTATATGATTATAGAGCTTGGACCTTATGATTTCTATCATGAAAGATTCGTGGACCTCTAAGAATGACCCAGCTAGCCAAGCGACACCAATCTTATCCAATAGAGGATAGATGATATCAATCATGGTCTTATCTAGCCCTTTCTGTGAGATATGCTTGTCTAGAATCTTGCTGAGGTTATATTCATCGAGCTTTAAGGTGAATATCATTAGTGCATCCAACTCGTGCTCGAAGCTCAGATTGATGTCAGAATATTCTGATACTTTCTTGCGGATGACTTCATCATCCATCATGCCAATCTTGGATATTTTGTAGCCTTTCTTGTATAGAAAGCAGATATTCAGCAGCTTACGGAGGTCTTCATCTGTATAATATCGGATGTTGGTTTTGGTTCTTTTGGGTTGGATTAGATTATATCTCTTCTCCCATATCCGGATGGTATGCGCCTTGACGCCGGAAAGGCTTTCCAAATCTTTTATGGAGTATACAACCATATATGGGTCTAAAAGTCCGTTTAGCTAAAAAGAAATATCTTCTAGAAACACTAGAATTTGCTGTCTTCTAAACCCAAAAATGCGAATTTTGTTTAGTAATTGTTGGTTGATTGTTAAACAGAGCAATAACTTTGACGGGATTCAAACAAATTGAGATAATATGAATATAGGAATAGTCTGCTACCCTACATATGGGGGAAGTGGTGTATTGGCTACAGAATTGGGGATAGCATTGGCTAAGAAAGGCCATCATGTGCATTTCATATCATACAAGCGACCAGCGAGACTTACAAGCTATATCCAAGGGGTCTATTTACATGAGGTGGGTTCTTATGAGTATCCCCTTTTCGAGCATCCACCCTATGACAGCCTACTGGCGAGTAAGATTGTAGATGTGGCGCAGCATCAGTCTCTGGATGTATTGCATGTTCATTATGCAGTACCCCATGCGACAGTGGCCTTTTTAGCGACCGAGATTCTCCGTGCCAAGGGTATCAGATTGCCCTTTGTGACGACACTTCATGGGACAGATATCACCTTAGTAGGATTGGACAAATCGCTATCCAGTGTTGTCGAGTTTAGTATCAATAGCTCAGATTTTGTAACGGTGGTTTCAGGTTCTCTGAAGAAGCAGACCTTATCTCATTTTGATATAAAGACAAACATTGATGTCATACATAATTTTATAAATCTGAAGCGCTTTTCGAGAAAGCCTAAGCCGGAAGCTAAGGCGGCTTTTGCACCGGGTGGTGAGAAGATCGTGATGCATGTGTCCAACTTCCGTAAGGTGAAGCGGGTAGAAGATGTGGTGAAAGCCTTTTCTCTAGTCAGACGTGCTATGCCGTCCAAACTGCTGATGGTGGGCGATGGTCCAGAGCGGATTAAGCTGGAAGGGATGTGTAGAGATTTAGGGATCTGTGGCGATATCCATTTTCTGGGTAGGCAGGATGCCGTAGAAGATTTGTTATCACTGGCTGATGTATTCTTATTGCCATCTGCTATGGAAAGTTTTGGCTTGGCTGCTTTGGAGGCCATGGCCTGTGGTGTGCCTGTCGTCTCTACTAACGCTGGGGGCTTACCTGAAGTTAATGTAGAAGGAGAGACAGGCTACCTCTGTAATGTCGGTGACTGGAAGTCTATGGGCAATCGTGTCATAGACATTCTTTCAGACGAGGATAAGTTATCAGATATGCGAGTCAGTGCAAGACAAAAAGCGCTGGAATTCTCCAGAGATCAGATCGTGCCTAAGTATGAAGAGATTTACAAAAGAAGTGTCGCGGAAGCCGTTGTCTAAGTGAGCCATTTATTAATGTCACTCATTCTTGAACGTGAGTACTCGGGTGTTTTTAATGGTCATCTTTTTATCATTTTTGACATGCCAGAAATAAGTTTCTAATCTGTCGAAAGGCACCTTAGGTTTTTTAATGTCTATATAAAAGACGGTCTGCTTATTAGGATCTACCTGATGATGAACCCTGCCCATATTTCTTCTTATCGGTTTATTATCTGCTATGGGCTCCAAGACTAACTGTGTCATTTTCCAGATATCCCATTCCTTCTCAGTGTAGAGCACCTCAGCTTCTACTCTTATCCAGTCATAGTCTTCAGGCAGCGCTGATTCTGGTACAGTTATTTTAGGCGTAAATTGTATCTCACTATTAAGAATATGTGTAGTGGTGTCTTTGGTGATTTCTACAATATCTTGTGGTTCGCCCTTGTATAGGTGTCGGAGGTGGTCCAGTAACTTTAGATCTTGCCTGTCCATTTTGTAGGTAAATAAAGTCTCCCAAAAGTAAGCCTTGGACATTCTGCCTACATGCATTTTGCCGCCGAGATGTGCTTGGTGTGTAAACCAAAAGTTGGCGTAAAGAAACAAGGCAATGAAAATTCCAGATATGGCTTTCCACAGCACTGATGTATTCAGTATTTTGTAAATCATGGCACAGAGCGGGAAGGCGAGCACAGGATATATCTGTACCATGGTCCGCTGTCCGAGTGATCCGCCATACCACCAGATAGACCAAGCGAAAGCGATGTAAGTAAAGAGGCAGGTGAAAATAAACGTGCTATTGAATATCGCTTTCTTCTCTTTGTAGAGTGGAATAAATCCAAGCACAGCAAATATCATTAAGGGACTATAGATAAGCCAGCCACTGCGATAGCTAAACAACCCATCAAGTATATGTGGACTAAACCAATCAAAGCCTTGGTCTTCGTAAGAGTATACGATAAATTCTCCTGTCGCATATTTCCAATACATGAGTTGTATACTCCCTACACATATCACCAAGATAACAGCAGCAAAGAGCTTCTTCCAGTGGTCTTTGAAAAAATGAAGTCTTTGCGAGAATGCTGTTTTTGTTAGGGAAGGCAGTCCCCAGAGGATAGGGATCAGGCAAGAGATTAATTCAGTAGGTCTTATGAGTGCGGCAAATCCAACGCTTATGCCTATGCCGAAAGCTAAGGCAAGAGATGGCTTTCTATAGAACTTTATAGTCAGGTAGATTAGTATAGCATATAACGTAAATAAAGTGTTATGCGTCATCGCACCACTTATGGCACTATAGGCTATATAATTGCTGCCCAGTACAATGCCGAGTATCCCTAACAGAGTTACTTTTTCAGAAAAATATACGCGTAGAATTTTCCATAAGAAGATCAGTCCTATGGTGGCGATAATTAAGGTCCACATGGATATACAGAACTGATAAGGATGGGAGAATCCATCAGCGGGGTATCGGCTATCGTTCTGGGCCCAGAGATGGGCGATGGCAAAACCAGGGCTTAACATAATAGCCTGTCCACAAGAATACTTCATTACATAGTTGCCAGATGCTTCGTGCAGAAATCCTTGTTGGAAATCATAGGTAGGTTTGTATTTTTTCAGAATCTCATCCTTGAACTTACATTCCTTGATATCCTTGTAGATAAAGATGGCGGGCAGGTACATGTAGTACCCAGACACGTCCCAAGAAATGGTGGCTTCTGTGTGGTGCTTCGTCCACTTAGGGTAGTAGAAAAAGTGGATAGATATTACGAAGACAATGGTTAATATGAGGCCAGCTCTGTACAATTTTTGTAGTTCTATTTTATTTGGGATAATTGTTTTAAATAAAAATTATTTATGAAAGAATTCATAGAGCAAAAGATCTTCAGGGTCATCTGGAAGATTAATAATCTTACTATATGTGAATTTAATTTTTTCTAGCAACTTTTGAGAAGCTAAATTGTCTTTGGTCGTGATAGCCCTAAGATGATGTAGCCCGAAGTCCTTATAAGCCACATCCCGAATCTTTTGGGCTGCTTCTGTCGCATAGCCCTTGTTTTCGTGTTCTGACAATAGGGCATAACCTATATCTATGCCTTCCAATCCTGTTCTGTCATAGAGGCCGCAGGTGCCTATCTTTTTGTTATCTTCCTTCGTAATGATTGTATAATTGCCGTAGCCAAGCCTGTGTAGCTGGCCGAGCATTCTTTGTTCGATATATGTTTTAGCCTGAGCTACAGACTTGACCTTCCTATCGCCGATGTACTTGAGCCATTTAGGTGAATTGATCAGACGAAATATAAATTCAGCATCATCTACACTTGTAGGATGCATATATAATCTATCCGTTTCGTATGTGTTATAGACCATTGAATCAAAGCTACATAATCTATATTAGAAAGAATCTTGGAGTCTTGATAAAGTCGTATTTCCACTCCATAACAAAGGGATTAATTATTAAGTACAGCGGTATATTCTCACTATTATGTTTACCTTAGTACGAAGCGATAATAATATTTGTTTTAAACGATAATAACATTGGCTAAGTTTATTCATACAATTATAGTAGTCACGATAATGGCGGCGTTTCTCTGCCCTTCTAAACTTAGTAGTAGTCAGTTAGAAGTCACATCCACCTCTAGTTTTACTTCCTTCCAGTCTGAGCCAGAAAAAAAAGAGAAGAAAACTAGGAGAGTGTTTTCCATAAGAGAGTATGAGGGCAAGGTAGGCCTGCTAGAGAATATTATCCTTACAGGCTTCATGGTGTTTATCCTTATTGGCGGTATGATGTACCTCACACTGCTGCGGAAAAATCACAAGACAGTCAGTGAGATGAAAGCGCAGATTAGTCAGCTAGAGGAGAACAACAAAGCAGCGGTGATGGCACTGGAAGCTGATAATGAAAAGGCCTTGCTAGCCAGTGAAAATAATAAGCTAGCAGCCTCTATCATGACCATGATTTCCTACCAAGAGATTAAAGATGCCCTACACGAAAAGAAAAAATCTTCTAAACAAATCAACATTAAGGAACTAACTGTTCTGCTGGATAATGCCTACGAAGCGTCTTGCGTCAGTTGGGAAGAATTCGAAGCACAGTTTGCTAGTGTTAATTCTGGCTTCAATGAACGCCTTGCGTCCAAACATCCAACGCTTACAGTAGGGGAGATAAAAATATGTACCCTCTTGAGACTGGATTGTTCTACAAAGACAATGGCCAGACTACTAAGTATATCTGTAGAATCTGTACATACTACACGATATCGGCTGAGAAAGAAATTAGGGTTGTCACGTGATGACAATTTGATAGAATATATAACAGCGATATAGTCATGATGCAATAATACTTAAGTAGACAATATGAGACAACTTCTAAAATTTGATTGGTTAAAATTCAAGCGGTCACACTTAATCGGTAAAGAAATATTCAAGCTCTTATTAATGGGGTTTATGTTCTTGTATTTTGCCGTGATCGTGGTAGGACTTGGTGTAGGGCTATTATATCTAACACAAGGCGCTGACCCTGAACTAGACATAGAAATGAGTACTCTGTATAAAGTAGGAAAATTTATACTCTACTATTTTATTATAGATATCGTTTTGAGATTCCTTTTACAGAAATTTCCATTCGTGGACTTGAAGAGTTACCTCATTACTCCTATCAAGAAATCCAAGATATCTCATTATGTGCTCCTCAGATCAGTGACGAATTACTTCAATGTATTGGCATTCCTATTTGTTATTTCTTTTGCTTTGACTATAAATTTTACATTTAACTCAGTACTTGCATTCAAAGTATTTTTATTCTTGTCGGGTTTAATTTTATTCAATAATTATATCGCCTTTGCGCTCACTTCCAGATTTGATGCGCAGCTGATTAGAGTAGCCCTTATTCTTGGCTTGCTAGTACTTTTGCTGTTTTTAGATATCAAGGGATATATACAAATATCACCTGTGCTTACCAGTATATGGTCTTTCGTGATTAATTCTGCTTGGGCATATTTACTGCCAATAATTTCAGCAGTTGGAATGTACTTCATGGATTTTAAGTTTTTGTCTAAGAATCTTTATTTAGAATCTACTAGTGAATCTAGCAAAGTGATAGGACAGAAGTCGGCATTTAATATAAGCTGGTTTAATACCTATGGCAATGTAGGGAAGTTGATGGATTTAGAACTCAAATTGATCATCAGAAATAAACGTTCAAGGACGATGCTTTTATTTAGTCTTTTAATGCTAGTTTATCCGCTCCTTGTTATCAGTTCCAGTTATTCCAAATTTTCAATGCTAGTAAGTCTGTTAGTTACGGGCATATTTGCATTGAACTATGGACAATTGATGTTTTCATGGAATGGCTCCTACTTCGACTTAATGCTTTCACGAAATATCAATTTAAAAGATTTGTTTTTAGCTAAATATTATCTGCTTGCACTTAGTTGCATTATTTTTTTTATACCAAATATTATATACGGTTTTTTTGATAGTAATTATTTTTTTCATTTACCGGTAATTTGTATTTTTAATATGAGTTTCATTATATTTCTTAATATGCTATTAGGCTGTTTTGAATCAAAAAGAATCGATGTAGAAAAAAAGGGTACTATGAATTATGAAGGGATATCAATCGGTCATTTTTTGATTATGATTCCTATTATGGGAATCCCATATCTTTTCATTTTGCTATTTAAAATTTTCTCCACAGAAACCACTGGTCTTATAGTCTTAACTATAATTGGGATAGTGGGCATATTGCTGCACAGGCAAATAATCAACTGGATTATACCCTTATTTAAAAGCAAGAAATATAGTATTGCAGAAACCTTTAGAACTGAAAAGCAATGATAAAAATAGACAACATAAAGAAGCATTATTCTGGCAATCCTGTGTTGCAGATAGATAGCCTGACTTTTGAAAAAGGGGAGACCGTGGGCATAATAGGGAATAATGGTGCAGGTAAAACAACCTTATTTAATATCATACTTGACTTGGTGGCCCCTGATACTGGTTCTGTTAATCTCAAGGATAATTCTAATCGAGATTATGAGGAGTGGAAAAACTTCACAAGTGCATTTATAGACGATTCGTTCCTCATTCAATTCCTCACACCAGATGAGTATTTGGACTTTATAG
>CAZIMH010000043.1:0-2338 GCA_964540155.1 uncultured Saprospiraceae bacterium | reverse complement strand
ATAGGTGGACTAAATAAGTGGACTGCAGATGACACTAAGTCTTACATGCATTCATTTTCAGAATTTTTCAATAATGAAATCCTTGGCGTCAAAAAATATATCAGAGACTTATCCAAGGGTAACAAAAAGAAACTGGGACTGATGAGTACCTTCATTGGAGATCCTGAGATTGTTATCTGGGATGAGCCCTTCAGTAATCTAGATCCGTCATCTCAGTCCAGATTGATTAATATTATCAATGAGCGCAAAGGCAATTATACCTGGCTTATCTCTTCACATGATCTAAAACACATAGTAGATACCTGCGACCGGATCGTCATACTAGAAAAAGGAATCATCGTAGATGACCTAGTCAATGATGCCGAAGGCAAAGAAAGAATACAAAGTTATTTCCAAGTCTAGGCCTATGTGGACGATTCAATGTGGGGGAGCGGATATAATGGTATAGCCTTATCCGTTCAGCGATGATCTATTCCTAGGTGCATCGAATGCTGACGACAACTTTACAACCCCCGTACGCTTTCTGTATCTATCCTCGATAATTCTTTCAGCTCTTTTCTCTCCCACATCTGAGGCAATGAAGATAAAGCTGTGCCTACGGGCGCTTTGTAATTTATATAGTCCTGAAATAAAATCCCATCTACTCTCCTTGGGTTATAGGCTTCTCTGAATCTGACCCCGCCGCCGTTCACTTTATAATCATAGGCGAGAAAATCTATCAACTTGGTGCTGTCATTTATCCAGTAATAGTAGTTGTCTTCGAAGTCCCTTCCCCCGCCTTCTTCGTCGAAGGTCACCTTCATCACCTGATATTTCTTATTGGAGATTGTGGTAGTGCCTTCGTGCGAAACATTGACAGCAGGGTCATTAAGCTTGTGCGGTAGCGTTGCAAAATAGACAACTGAATTTACGCCTTCAGTGTAAGCCGTTATTTGTTTCTGTGTGAGTGCTTGCTGGACACCATTCTGAGTTCGTGTGAATGAATCATTGGTCAGTATATCATGATAGCCTACGCCATTTTTCTCCTGCGATAAAGTGTAGGTGTACTTCCCATGATTATTGTGAAATGTGTAGTTTTTATTTCTGAATACAAAAGCATAATGTGCTGTTTCATACTTTATGCCACCATGGGCATCGATCGTGCTTTGCAGTAGACTAGCAGATTCGGGAGAACTAGCTGAAGACTTTAATGAGAGGTTCTTAGTACTATTGCAAGATACCGTAAGGAAAACTGAAAGAATGAGAATAAGCCTAAAGTGAGCCATTAGTATAAGGTTTTGAATATAGAATATTTGTGACAATTAGCCGTCGTTTGGAAATGATAAAGTCCATTTCCTACTACCCGTCAGCGGGTGCAAATATATGAGGTCAGATATTGCTTTACCACTATAGGCAACGATTAGGCTACGGTTTGGGAAGAATAGCCAACAAATAGGGAAATCTAGCCCTTTATTACAGGTCTGATTATATTCACCTTTGAGGTATTAACAATAAAAGAGTATTAGACATGAAATCAATTACTTCAAATAAACAGTTCAACGACTTGGTAAAAAATGGGAAACCATTTGTCCTTGACTTTTATGCTGACTGGTGTGGCCCTTGTCAGACACTCCTGCCTACAGTAGAAAAATTAGCAAAAGAGTATAAGGACGAGGTTGACATTGTAAAGGTCAATATCGACAAGCAAAGACAACTTGCGGCCAAATTCAATGTAAGAAGTATTCCTACTATATACTTTTTGCATGGGAATAAAGTAAAGAATGTAGTCAATGGCTTAACGTCAGAAGGTGACCTTCGCAAGAAGATAAAGGCACTGGTGAAATAATAATACTTCCCTTACTTAAGTAGCTGATTTTCGAATCACATAAACACCTAATTTTATTAGTTAGGATTTATGTGATTCGATTTTATTTATAAAGGCATCTATGCGTATAGAACTATCTTCTTCAGGTAGTGTATGCATGTCCGTCAGATATTTCATCCCTAGGTAGTTTGCGGTTTCTCTAAAGGGAAGCCAGAAAGTATCTCCAAGATTATTCCCACCTGAACTACTCAGTGCGGCCATATTTATCCCTCTTAATCGACGTCCCATTTCTTTCTCTATAGTAAGCAAGTCGGAAAACCTATCAATGAATACTTTCATGATGCCACTCATAGCATACCAATAAACGGGTGTAGCAAAAATGAATGTTTCATACTTTTCTATGAGGTCTTTTATAAGTCCTAAAAAATCATCGCCCCGATTCTTATGCTCATAATCGTAGTAGCTAAAGTTATAGTTATTGAGGTCTATTAAATCCCATTTTGTTTTGACTATCAGTTTGTCCACTACTGCTCT
>CAZIMH010000042.1:3627-14931 GCA_964540155.1 uncultured Saprospiraceae bacterium | reverse complement strand
GAAGCTAGAAGGAGACGTAGCTTGCCATTACTTCATCATAACTCCGATTGGACACTTTTTATCGGATAGATTGATTACTCCCCTGATATCATTCTCAGACGAAATAGTGATGCTTACATCATTTACCTCCTTCATTCTTCTGCCCCACCCTTTTGCATTGCTCATGCCAGTATTAAATGATAATTCAAGTTTGGAATTAGAATCTTCTAGTTCAATTCTGTGGTTCTCTGTATACAAGTATAAGTTTGTGGAATCATAATCACAGTAGGTTTTGACTAAGGGCATAATTGCTAATATGTCTTGCCCATCTTGAGAAACAATCGCTTTCTGTCTTCTCATATACTGTTCTCCTTCTGGAGATAAGCCAATTGACATAGAGTAACTTGGTTGTAAATTCTTCTCTACTTTCTTAATCTCTACTTTATTAAAATCATCATCGTAATCATAGGTGACTATGGTATCGACCTTAACCATTAAATCATGGAAATTGGCTTGAATCTCTCCATTCATGAAGTGCGCCAGAGAATCTACTTTAAGTTTGGTAAAATTTGAAAACTTGTCTTGGTAATTGTTATCTAAGTCCTTGAGGAGGTTCTCTAGATTGAGCTGCATGGACAAATGCCCTACGTTATCGCCTGTGGGTGAGGATGTAGAACCCTCTAAGAAATCCAAATTATAATTGCCTGATAGTTGTATGCTTCCCTTGTCGAAAGTAAAATCTAAATTATTACCTAATGCATCAACATACGATGCTTCACTATTAGACTTGTCTATAGAATCAAATAATGGATTACCACTAGCTAAGTATGCAGATTTATCCTCAGATGTCTCAATCACACTAAGGTCTCCTATAACAACAGAAATTTTCTTATCCCTAAGAACAACATGCTTATTGTCATTAGAGTATATACCATCTCCATTTTCGTTATAATCATTATGGTTTAGATACGCTATTAGACTGGTGGTATCCTTCACACTTAGCGGAGAACTCTTCCAGTTCCACTTCTCTCCTATTCTATAGAGAAGAAAGGATTTAGGCCACTTTATAAACTCGGTAAGTCTTGGCTGTGATATGCTGTCTTTCTTAAACGGATTATCTGATGCCTTTTTCGGATCCTTTGGCTTATCTTCTTTATCGGAAGACGGTGACAACTTACGCATCATATAACTCTGAACAAAATGCTGCTCTAGCAATCGAATATCTACTTTTACTACTGCCTTAGCATTGCTTGGGATAGTATCACATATACAATCATCCAATTTGTATCTAATCAGATATGCTATCAGCAACACACTTATTACGGACAACAATATATAAACGGCTTTCTTCACAATGTGTAAGCCTTCTCTAAATTCCCTTCATCGTAGATGTAAAGATATCAAGTAACATTTGCAGCGTATTCTCTTTATTACTGGACGTCTTAAAAATCATATCCATCCCCATCCTATTATCTTCTACTTTATCTGAAATCAAATAGAACTCTTTAAAATTAGACTTGGCCATGTCTGTCATTGATGGAGGTAAGATATCACCCAGACTTTCTACGATAGAAGCACTATTGACATATAGGTTGTAGGCATTATTCCTTAACTTCTTTTTATGGCTTCCAGGATTCTTAGTCTTCTTACCTGTCACATAATTACCAATCTTAGTAGTGGAATTAGTCAGATAGAAAATGCCATCATTATGCGTGAAGTAAACATCAAATGGTGCACCCATCATCTCCGAAACTGGCACCCTATGATAGCTGCCTTGAACTGAACTAAGATTATGCTTTCTAGTAAGAGCCATAAGTTTCGTCATGATATCTTGATTCTCAGAACCAATCATAACGGAGAAAACAGGTAAAGGCTCATTCTTTGTCTTCTCGACTTCGACCGCATTAAAGTCGGCATCATACTCAGTAGCCATATATGTCACCTCGCGATTCTCTAAATTGTGCAACACAAGTAACCCATCTCCAGTCATCAATTCACCTATCGCTTCTTCATCTAAAAACACTCCTAGAACATCTGCAGCTAATGAAATCTCTTCATGAAATTCCGGCATAAAAGGACCATATAGTGATTTTATAAGATTGGGATATGCCTGTAACGTTTTCGTCATGTCTGAAGAAAAACTCATATAAGACAATACATCATTCTCATCAAAATGGTTGAGGAATGACTTATCCATTTTCCCACTATATATTTCTTCATAAACAGAAGCCACATCTGACCTTAATCCAAAATCAGATTCTACACGAATTTCATCTTTATCAAATATCAAGTTGCTAGATATAAAATCCATTCCCGAAGGGATTTGTCTATCCACAATAGATGATGGAAGACCACCAGGCATGGAAGCAAGTGAAGCTGCAAAAGCCTCTTGCATTAGGTTATCAAGATTACTCATCCATAAGTAAGCAGATGCATCGTTTTTTCTTCCTTTAGCATATCGAGCATCATTCTTAATACTCTGCGAAGGATTAGAATTTACTATCTGCTTGAAATTCTGCATCATTATACTCGTCATTTCATCTTCGGAATATAATGGTGGCGCATCAAAATTTTTCATCATCAATTCAAACTCCAAATTTTCACCCGAATCCTCATCCATAAATCCACTATCCTCTTCTTCAGCCATATCCTCCGACATATCATTCTCCTCTCCTTGCTGCGCTTCTTTTTCTGCTGCTTTTTCACGAAGTAAGTCTGCCATTGTATATACCTTCTTAGGAAAATCCACACTAGTGAATACCGCAAGACTATTACTCCAACCTGCCGCTAGGCCACCTTCTGATACATATTTAAAATTTCCTTCAGTGACTGGTTCATTTGGTATTATAGACATAACAAGCTCCGCTGCTTTGTCAGCAGACGAGAGGGATACTACTAAGTTTTGATAAGCTATTTCATCCTTTTTGCTATAGAAATAATAGGCTTTTGATCTGAGATTAATACCATAATCATCTAGACTCCCAGGCTCGCCAGTTGGTCCTGGCGGCATGAAATCCTGAATTTCTTTAATGTCGATAAGATTAAAAATTTGATTTCCGTTGGCCTCTACAATAGCAATAGCATCTCTCGGCACAAAATTCTCTAGACTCTGTGCATGAAGAGTGACTGAGGAAATAACAACTAGTGTAAGTAGTAAAAGGTAGTTTTTCATGGCGATTATTGTCGTAGTATAATTAAAATGATGTACGAAAACATCAATGAAGTGATATTGAATTTTTTATAGTTTCTGAACCATTAATCATATCATTAACATCGACTCTTAGCAATACGGCCTTTTTGTTGCCTGCGATTTTCGATAACTTATTGTCAGATGAGGTAACATCAGACTCAAATCTATGTATGGTTGTAATTGTCGCATCCTGTAGTACTTCTCTATCTTGCCGCTTTACTTTATCTAATTCTCTAGAGAGGTTATAATGATAATCTCTTGTAAATTTTTTCTGAGATTCATCAAAGGTGAATTGTTTTTGACTCTTGGAAGTCGCTTTATAATTACCGGTGCTAAAATGTGTTATTATATTATTCAGTGCATCCACATTTTCAAAATCACAAGACACTGAGAAGATATATTCTGAGAAGTCCATTTTTTCATTGACATTAGATACACCTGGCAAGCCATTTATTTCTTTAATCATTTTACTCATGTTCCTTTCTATCTCTTCTCTGTTCGGAACTTTGTAACTATTGATACTATCCATAAGCATTATGGAACTCAACTTGGTTTTGCTTTGAGACAAATTTACAGTCATTGTAATCTGACCTGAGCCATCATCATTGAGGACGACTTCTTCTATAACCTCAAAGCACCCAGTAGAAATAATCATGGAAAACAGAAGCAGTAATATGGAAGTGTATTTCATAAAATCAATCTCTAAATTATCTAATGTAATAATAGTCTATAATGTAATGATAATCCAAGATAAATATAGTAAAAAAGGTTACCCATTTAGTGTAGGTGCATATTTACAATATATCATCGCATATATACTTCCTTCTTTACTATCTGACATATTCTATATGCCTGTTTTTGACTAAGTACATGGAAAATGAGTGGGTATCATCCTTATCTAGAAAGGTTTTAAATGAGAGATAGAGTGGGTATCTAAGTTCGCTTTTTAGATCTTCAAGGATTTCTTGTAATAAATCTGTGTCAAATCTGATGAGCTGTCGCTTGACAAAATATATCATTGGTGTCACATATTCTCCTTCTAATATTTTGTATTCAAACTGCTTGAATAAGGAGGTGTTTGTGTAGTATAGATTAGTTATGGATGTCGAAAGTATGGAAAGTGGAAATTCTAATAGTTTGGTATTATCAAGAGTATGTTTTCTAATATCCATGAGAAATTATGGGTTATCAAATTATAATTTTAAAGAGGTTGTGCTATAATTTGATAAATGGAAAAGTCCCGGATTGGATTAGTAGGAATTCTTTAAAACCTACCACAATGATATTAGAAATAAAAAAGGTATTGTGAAAAATCACAATACCTCCATTATTTTCTATTTTTCTTAAGCTTAAGTCTTAGCTCTTTTCTCCATCATTTTCTCTAGGTTACCAGTAAATTCTGATACCGTTGGCGTATACCCTGTTTTTCCTAGTGCATTCACATTAAACTGTCCAGCAGCATCTTGAGACAAATCAAAAAGCCAAACTGTAGGAAAGCCTCTCACACCAAATGCTCTTTGCAAATCAGTATTCTGTTGCTTTATCTCAGTAGGGACTTGTTTTCTTCGTGGGTAATCTAATTCCAAAAGGACAACATTCTTCTTCGCCCAATTCTTAAATTCATCATGTACAAAAACACTTCTATCTAGTTTTTTACACCAGCCGCACCAATCACTTCCAGTAAAATTAGCTAGAATAGGCTTTCCAGTCTTCTGTGATTCTGCATAGGCATCTTCTATTTTCACTAACCAGCCCTCATTCTTTGCAGTGTAACTAGCCAAATCTTGAGAAAAACCAGCAGTCGTAATTAAGACAGCTAAACACAATGGTGCTAATATTCTTGTAATCCTTGTCATCTCTGTATTATTATAAATTTTTATCAAATATCTAATATTATTAGGACATATGCTTATCTACGAAACGTTTAGTATTTAATTAACAATGGAGCTAATTTCTACTTTTCATTCTAATTTCTAAGTAACATCCCATCCTATAAACGAGCTATCTTTGAATAGGTTACAAATATACTCAGATAAGCTCAGTCATCTATCTGACATTCTCTATTCTACACGTCAGCCATATAGTACTATAGCAAAATGGTATTTTCGTCATAAAAGACAAAATTATACAGAAGGCCAAGGAAATATTAGAGCAAGTTTTTGGGTATGCTCACTTCAGACTAGAACAAGAACAAATTATTAACAGTGTTCTCGAAGGGCATGATGTATTAGCGATCATGCCTACTGGTGGTGGTAAATCTATATGCTATCAGATTCCTGCCTTGGTTATGGAGGGTCTGTGTATTGTGGTATCACCTTTAATCGCGTTAATGGATGATCAGGTCATGTCTCTCAAGCAATTAGGTATACAAGCTGCTAGCCTGCACAGCAATATGACGCATGAATCCAAAATTCAAATTGACGGGTTAATCAGAGATAATCAATTAAAGCTGCTATATGTCTCCCCAGAAAAAATGCGTTCAGATAGGTTCATTGAATTCATTAGAACCAAGCAAGTCAATCTTATAGCCATAGATGAGGCGCATTGTGTTAGTATCTGGGGTAACGATTTTAGACCAGACTATGTAGAACTAAAGTCTGTGAAAACCAGCTTTCCTGAAACCCCAGTTATAGCCTTAACAGCCACTGCAGACACCATCACACAAGATGACATTATAAGTCAACTACAACTGAAGTCGCCAAAGAAATTCGTAAGCAGCTTCGAGCGAAAGAATATCTCAGCTATCTGCAGACCTGGTCAAGACAGAATAAAACAGATCTATCAATTTGTCAGTAAGCATAGTAATGAAGCAGGCATCATCTACTGCCTGAGCAGAAAAGGAACTGAAAACATGGCTGAGAAGCTTGTAGATAGAGGCATTAAGGCCGCCCACTACCACGCGGGATGTGATCCAGCCTATCGTTCCAAGATTCAAACTCAGTTCCATGAAGGAGATATTGATATCGTATGTGCTACTATAGCCTTCGGAATGGGTATAGACAAGCCTAATATTAGGTTTGTCATTCACTATAATATGCCCAAGAATATAGAAGGATACTATCAAGAAATTGGCCGCTCAGGAAGAGATGGTGAGCCAGCGGAAGCGTTACTGTTCTACAATTGGGCAGATAGGACTCAGCTCCAAAAGTTTATAGACGAAAGTGAAGCCTCTGATACATTTAAGATGGTTCAAACTTCCAAGCTAGAACGCATGTGGCAATATGCCAATAGCAAAACCTGTCGCACAAATCTTGTCCTCAACTATTTTGGAGAATACAAGTCAGAAAACTGTGGACATTGCGACAATTGTCACTCCCCACCAAAATTGATTGATGGAACTACGTATGCTAAAATGGCTATTTCAGGCGTAATTCGATGTGGAGAAAAACTGAATCTTCAGTTACTGATGGACTTATTGAAAGGTTCAGGTAAGGCGGAGGTTATGAAGATGGGACTAGACAAAATCAAAACCTACGGTGTAGGGAGAGCGCTACCCTACTCTCATTGGAGAGCTTATATTAATCAGATGATAGATCAGGGAATACTTTTCATAGACCTAAGGGATGCTGGAAAACTAAAAACAACGCCACTTTCTGATGCAGTACTTAAAGGCGCTATGTCTGTACCTTTGGCTGAATATATCAATCCCTCCAAAATTCAGAAAAAAGCACCGATTGCAAAATCCAATACTGTAGAAGCGTACGATGAGTCCTTATTTGACAGTCTAAAGAAGTGGCGACTGCAAAAGGCCAGACTAGCAAAGGTCCCACCCTATGTGATTTTCAATGACCGCACACTTAAGCTTATATCAGCGCATAAGCCGAAAGACAATAACCAACTTCTCTTGATTGACGGGTTAGGGAAAGTGAAGCTAGAAAGATATGGCGAGGAGCTGCTCAACATAATTGGAGACTAAAGCGCGGAGACTATATCTCTACCCTGAACTTTAAATTGAGACGTCGAGAAGTCAAGAAATTAGGTATAGCATACTGTTGGTTGCCTATGGTTTTAATCCAAATATTTGAGCCCACATTTAGTATATCTAGTAGATTAAACACTTCTAAAGACACCCATGCATTTCTGAAATTTCTAAGGAGATGATGTGGCCTATCCGATCGTCTATTTTCTTCCCACAATTGATAAGCAAAGCCAATATCAATTCTTTGATAATCCTTAAATCTGAAATTATTCCTTTGTATCTGATTGGCGCCTCGCAATCCAAATGGAAGGCCAGACCCAAAGGTTAAGTTTAGATTCATCTTAAAGTTTTCATTCCTAGGTAAGTAATCCTGGAAGAAGATGGATATGTTGAAAAACTGATCAGTTGGCCTTGGCACATCATTAACATCCACCAATGCCTGTTCTGCTAGCGAGAATCTCTGATGAGTAATGTCGTCTAGCTTTTCTCTTGCTCGTAAAAATGATAGATTGACCCATGATTCAGCACCCGGAACAAATTCACCATTGATCCGCACATCAAGACCTGCGACATATCCTGAAGCATCGTTCTCACCTGAATAACGAATTCTGACATTGTCCAAATCAAATGAAATCAGATTATCTAGTTTCTTGTAAAAGATCTCAGATATAAGCCTAAACTTGGTCTTACTCACCTTCTTCCAATAAAAATCATAGCTCATACCCGCCACTAGGTGTACTGACCGCTGAGACTTTATATTCTGATTGATGCTGCCATCTAGACGTCTTAGTTCTCTATAGAAAGGCGGTTGGTAATAGACGCCTCCAGATAGTTTTAAGGTTATATCTCTTTCCCAGCTAATCGGTCGGTAAAAGATTTGTGCCCGCGGACTGATATTTGTTTCACCGTTGAAACTCCAATGATGCACACGAACACCTCCTGTTAACTTAATCTCATATCTGGCCGTGTCCAAAAATGAAAAACTGTTCTGGACGTAGGCTTGCAATCGGAATGAATTGATATCGTTCTCAGATTTGAAAACTTCATTCAGTTGCACGACTTGGTCATTGAAGGGAAGTGAAAAACCTGCTGAGTCCAACCTTTCCCATTCATTAAGACGATCCATGATGTCTTCTGCTTGGTACTTCAACCCCCACTGGAGAAAATTATTTTTATTCTCATTCTCGGATTGTAACTCTAATCCGCCTTTCAGCTCTACATTGGTTATGGTATTGGCTAATCTGTTTCTGGCAAATGTATGTTGTGTACCATTCCCTAATACTGCGACTTCGTTTGTAGATCCCTCCCCTTCCAAATCAAATTCCACTTGACTTAATCTATACAAGCCTAGAATATCAAAGCTTTCCGTCTCAGCATTTCCAAAGTGAGAGGCTAGCAATTTGATGTATATAGGATTTTTATCTCTCTCAGGTAACCATGTCAAAGAAACACCACCCATTGCATTCTCAAAACCATCTTCCTCTTGTCCGTCAAATTGTGTACTTAACTGGAGTACTTGGGTAAATAGACCTGTAGCTGTTACTCTTGACTCTGGGATAAAATCAAAGGTGCTTCTATTGTAATTACCTAAGAGTCCAACTTGAAGTGACTGGGTGATGTCATACGTTATCCATGATTGTATATCTGTGAAAGTGGGTGTATATTCTCCCGTGACATCTAGTGAATTTAGCAAGTACTGAGTGGTTTTGTATCTGGCGCCTACTATATACCGCAGTTTGTTATAGGCATTTGCTCCTAACTTTTTACTACCCTCCATATGTGCAGTAGCACCAAGAAGGCTTGCTGATGCCGACGCTTTGAATTCGTCTGGTCTTTTATAACGGATATCCAATACTGAAGAGAGCTTGTCGCCATATCTACTCTCAAAGCCTCCTGAAGAAAACGAGACATCTCTTATCAAGTCTATATTCGGAAAGGACAGGCCTTCTTGCTGGTTAGATCTGATTAGTTGCGGTCTGAATATCTCAAAGTCATTGACATAGACTAGGTTCTCGTCGTAATTCCCTCCTCTTACATTATATTGAGAACTGAGCTCTCCTCCTGTACCTCCAGATGTTCCTAAGGCTATATGGGGTAAAATAGATTCGAAGTTGCCACTTGCTGTTGGCAGCTTTTTGAATTCTGTAACCTCTTCCCTCACCATCCCGACGTCTTCTATCTTGCTATCTCTAATCGTAATATCCAAGTCGTATACCTCAGGGACAAGCTTGATATTGATGTTCCTTTTCGTTCCTGGTGACAGATTACTTACGCGATAAGAGGCATCTTGATACCCTATTCTGGATACCTTCAAGACAATAGGGTTACCACTTTCCACGGATAAACTATACTCACCGTAAACGTTTGTCTCAGCAGATAAGGAGGTCCCATCCACATAGACAGTGGCAAATTCTACGACTTCTCGAGTATCTAAATCTGTAACGACGCCAAATACGGTGGCATTCGACTGGCTGTAGCCAGCAGCGCCAACCATTAATAAGATGGCGCCAATCCAAATGCGAAATTGAATTCTGGAATTAAATATCAAAATTTCCTATTTCTATATTTTTTAGTCTTACTATCGAATCTAATGGATCCTTGCTTTTGAAAACACTACTTCCTGCTACAAGGACATCTGCACCTGCCTTCAAAATAGACTCTGCATTCTGTAACCCTACACCTCCATCCACTTCGATTAACGTATCCAAATTTCTAGTTATTATCTGGTCTTTGAGCTTACTAATCTTATGTAATGTCCGATAAATGAATTTCTGTCCTCCAAAACCGGGATTTACCGACATTAAACAAACCAAATCCAAGTCCTCAAGCACGTCATCTAACAAAGAGACATTGGTTTGAGGATTAATAGCGATGCCTGCTTTACAACCTTTTGCTTTTATCTCTTGAATGAGTCTATGTGCATGATTAGTAGCTTCCAAGTGGAAAGTCACTACTTCAGCTCCTAATTCTATAAAATGGCTGACATAATTTTCGGGATTTACAATCATAAGGTGAACATCCAGGGGTAGAGAAGACGTTTTTTTCATTTGCTGCACGAGCATGGGGCCAAATGATATGTTTGGCACAAAAACACCGTCCATTATGTCGACATGAATCCAATCAGCTTTGCTCTTATTGAGCATCGCAATATCATTATCCAGATGACCATAATTTGCAGCTAGAATAGAGGGTGCGACGAGGTGTTTATTTTGCATTTGAGCATCAACTTATGTGACACCAAATGTATCACTAATCTGTTAAGAGATAGTCATAATTCGTAATATGATGTTATGGCCACCACTATTGAGGCGTTTTTGATATCACCTTAATATTCTCAGCTATGTCTAGATGATTCATTCTAAGAAACACTCTAGCAGAAGTAAAGACATCTTTCTCACAGTAGGTACAGATTCTGTCTATGTCATTTTTATTCCAATAGACATCGTGGATCATACTTCCGTCTATATCATCCTTAGGGGTTGGGATATCTAAAATGGCAGCTAACAAACGGAGAGATGTGTAATTTTTGTAATCCCCAAAACGCCATAGTACCATCGTATCCAATAGATGTTCTACCTGCCAAGGTTTTTTCCCCTTGAGGTCTATTAGCTTAGGCACCTTAATTCTGTGAATAACCATCCTTCTGCAAATAAATGGGATGTCGAATTCTCTGATATTATGACCACAAATGGCCTTTTTATTCGGTTTGTCAAAATGTTTCTTTATCAGAGATGAAAAGGCTTTCAAAATTGTTGCTTCGTCATCACCCCGGAAACTCTTACTCCTGAAGGTTTTCATTTTCTTCTTAGCATAATCAAAGAAGCCAACTGATATGCAGACTATCTTAGCGAATTCTGAATAGATACCTGCTCTTTTCACAAATAATGCAGCGGCCTCCTCTTCACTTATTAGTTTGTTCCGTTCAATAATTTTGGCCTTTTCTATCCACAACAATTGCATCTCAGAAGTCAACTCATAAAAAGTAGGAACAATACCTACTGTCTCTATGTCTAGGAACAATATATCTGCAATTTTCTTTTTGTCAGCCATCCAATAGATTTTGAATATCTTAATATCTAGGTGTTTTCCTCTATTCCTAGCCTCTCCCCTTAGTCATAGTTTACACCTAATTTAAGTCATAAACTTTTATATCTAGTAACTTAGATTGATATTTGAATCATAAATCAATTGCTATGGCTAAAAATTCAAGTTCAAT
>CAZIMH010000042.1:0-3617 GCA_964540155.1 uncultured Saprospiraceae bacterium | reverse complement strand
GAATTATACTTATCCTAATCCTGCTAGGACTTAATGGATATCAATGGATGAAGTCTTCCCAACTTAAAAAGGAGCTTACTGTTCAGAAATCTCAATTTCTTGATTTAGAAAAAATCAATACAGAACTGGATTTCAATTACCAATCTAAGCTGGAAGAATTAGAAGGGATGCGCGGTGAAAACCAGGAGCTTAATGCAAGGATAGATGCACAGAAATCCGAACTCGCGAAACAAAAATCAAAGATCAGTGGTCTCATCTGGACTCAAAAAGAATTAGGTAAAGCCAAGGAAGAGTTGGTTAATCTAAATACGCTTGCGGATCAATACATCGCAGAAATCACAAAGCTGAAGTCAGAAAATCAAGCTTT
Organism: uncultured Saprospiraceae bacterium; assembly: GCA_964540155.1. Classification (GTDB taxonomy): domain Bacteria; phylum Bacteroidota; class Bacteroidia; order Chitinophagales; family Saprospiraceae; genus RFSX01. The sequence continues at coordinate 3,250 of CAZIMH010000042.1, read as the reverse complement.
ATCTTCGCAGAATGTAGCACTTACAGAATCAAATACCCAACTTAATGAGGAGGTAAATGTCAATAAGCGTAGAATATCTTCTCTAGATTCTGTGCAGACTATTCTAGTGAGTCAAAAAGATGAGCTTGACGCAAATAATACAGTCCTTTCAGGCAAGGTTGACATCGCAGAGGCTATTAAAATTAATTATATAGAAGTCAAAGGCTATGATGAGAAGGGCAGTGGCGATTTATCTGAGAAGAATAGAGCAAAGAAAGTCGATATCCTTAGATCTTGCTTTGTAACAGAAACAAACTTAATCGCACCTGAAGGTGGAAAAGAGTTCTTCGTCCGATATACAGACCCCCTAGGTCAAGTAATACATATACCTGATTCAGGCTCAGGCGTATTTACTGAGAAACTTAATGGAGAAGAAATAAGATACACGACTTCAGGAACACTTGACTATAAAAATGAAGAAACGAGGGCTTGCCTTGATTTCAAACCAAATTATCAGTTATCAAAAGGCACATATAAAGTTCATATGTATCAGAATGGATTTGAAGTAGGTAAAGGACAGTTTGTGCTGAAGTAGTCTTCGGTCATAAATAAAAGGAAAAACGCTTTTGTTAATTGTAACAAAGGCGTTTTTTACATTTATGTCCAAGTCATTAGTTAGAATTATAACAGAATGACGCTATAGAAACATTTTGCAATAAAGGTTCGAACAGTACTAAGCAATAAACTGTTATTCTTGTGTGTTGAAGACAGTCATATGATAGGATACAGATTTACAAATTTCACGGAACAAACAGGCAACTCACTCTTTGAACGATTACTAGAACTGTTCAAAGAACTACTGATTCATACTTCAGGGGATGTATCAGAGGCTTTGTCTTGGTTAACGGAAATAGACAAAGAACACAATCTCACCACACCTGAATACGGTATCGCTGACTTTATTCAAGAATTAGAAGATAAGGGATATATAACTAAGCCAGGTCAGAATGGTATGCCTGGAAAGCCTAATCCGACAAAGAAAATGGAATCCTCTCTCAGGAAGCATGCACTGGATGAAATCTTTGACCAACTTAAGAAATCTAAGAAAGGAAAGCACAATACAAGATCTATCGGCCAAGGAGATGAAATTACTTCTGAGCTAAAGCCATATGAATTTGGGGACAAATTAGAAAAGCTATCATTGTCAGAATCACTAAAGAATGCACAGATCAATCATGGATTGGATGATTTCAAATTGACGCAGGATGACCTTGAAGTCCATGAGACCTACTTTCAGACTCAAACAAGTACCGTGCTCATGATAGACATCTCTCACTCTATGATTCTATATGGAGAAGACCGGATAACCCCAGCAAAGAAAGTAGCGATGGCGCTGGCCGAAATGATAACGACTCGATATCCTAAAGACAGCCTAGATATCATCGTATTTGGAAATGATGCATGGAAAATCGACATCAAGGATTTACCTTATCTGGAAGTGGGACCCTATCACACCAATACAGTAGCCGGCCTAGAATTGGCTATGAATATTCTAAGAAGACGTAAAAATCCTAATAAGCAAATCATGATGATTACGGATGGGAAACCCACCTGTATCAAAAAAGGAAAAAAGTATTATAAAAATGCCTTTGGACTAGATAAGCAAATCATGAATCGTACGCTGGGTCTATCTGCTAAAGCTAGAAAATTGGGTATTCCTATTACAACATTTATGATAGCAAGAGACCCTTGGCTGGTCAAATTTGTGGACCAATTTACCAAGACAAATAATGGAAAGGCATTCTATAGCTCATTACAAGGTCTCGGTGAATTTCTGTTTATGGATTATAAAAACAACAAGAGAAAAAAGAAATAATAAAGCGCGGGCTTAATAAAGTTAATAGTCATCAGAATTAAGAAATGGACATCAGTAAAATAAAAACGCTAGGAGATCTGAAAAAATCAGGTTACAAGCCAAAGAGTATTAAACAAGAAATTAAAGAGAATCTTAAGAAAAGAATCCAATCTGGCAAGGAAAGCTATGAAGGTATCTTAGGATTTGAGGATACAGTGATCCCTGACTTGGAGCGGGCACTTTTATCCAAACACAATATATTATTACTGGGGCTGAGAGGTCAAGCGAAGACTAGAATAGCCAGACTGACCACTCACTTCCTAGATGCACACATTCCTATTATAGAAGGATCTGATCTTAATGATGACCCTATGATGCCATTGTCCACTTCAGCGTTGGATCTAATCGCTAAGCACGGAGACAAAACACCTATACAATGGTTGGCCGCTGAGGATAGGTACATAGAAAAATTGGCAACCCCAGATGTAAGTATCGCAGACTTAGTGGGTGATGTGGACCCAATAAAGGCCGCGACATTGAAGTTGCCGTATTCTGACCCCAGAGTCATTCATTATGGGCTTATACCTCGAGCTCATAGATGCATTTTTGTTTTAAATGAGCTTCCTGATTTACAAGCCAGAATACAGGTTGCTTTGTTCAATATATTGCAAGAAGGAGATATGCAGATTAGAGGTTTCAAACTTCGTTTGCCCTTGGATATTCAATTTCTATTTACAGCCAATCCAGAAGATTACACCAATAGAGGATCTATAATCACACCACTGAAGGACAGAATAGAAAGTCAAATCCTTACCCATTATCCAAAATCCATAGAGGTAGCTAAGCAAATTACGTCTCAAGAGATCAATGTAGATGAAGCATTAGTAGAAGCCGTAGAAGTGCCTGAGCTAATGAAGAATTTGTTAGAGTTAATCGTGTTTGAAGCCAGAGAAAGTGAGCTAATAGATGAAAAAAGTGGTGTTTCTGCAAGACTGAGTATTTCCGCCATGGAGAACTTGTATAGCGCTGTAGAAAGACGCATGCTCAGAAACAAAGAGAAGAAAGGGATTACCAGACTCGCAGATTTATGGGCAATTATCCCTTCTATTACCGGAAAGGTAGAATTGGTCTATGAAGGCGAACAGGAGGGCCCATATGGGGTGGCATTGGCATTGATTAATCAAGCCATCAAGAGTTTGTTCTTGCAGGAATTCATCCATCCTGACCAAGCTTTAAAAGCTGAAAAAGATAAATATGGCACTGTCAGAGCCTGGTTCTCTGGAGGCAATGAAGTAGATATTCTTAATGACGCTAGCCAAAAGCAGTATCAGGCCTTACTTAAAAGTGTAACTGGATTGGATAAGCTAGTTGGCGAAATCAGCAATATTTCAAAACAAGAAGAGCCTCTATATATGG
>CAZIMH010000041.1:0-14931 GCA_964540155.1 uncultured Saprospiraceae bacterium | reverse complement strand
TAACATAATCATTCCTGATAATCTGGCGAATGTTGAGTTATTCGTAGAGTATTTTGTAGAATTAGATCAGGGAAGTCAAATACTGATCAGAGATGAACTAGGGAATATTATAAGCACCCTAGATGATGGAGATTGTACTGTAAGAAATACAACAATCACGCTTACTGCTGAAGATTTACAGAGGTGGGCACAGGATGAAATAATTTCCTTTATCATAGTCAATCGTTCAAATAATGGCAATGGTACTTTTCCTTGTGAACCGTCTAACATCATGTCCACTCAAGGCACCGATGGCACCTCATTTCTAAGATTGAGTTTGAGTTATTCGGAAATTAATTCGGAAATATTATTGACCGATGAAACTCGGGATACAACATTTAGAATAGAAAACAATAGTACAATTTTAGAGCCTGGGAATTATCTTCTTGACTTTTCACTAGAAGATAATTCGGGTAATGAAGGAAGTTGTACTCAGACAATCAGCGTGCAAGACACTTTATTGCCTCTATTGGAGTGCCAGGACATTTCGGTTAATGTTGACATAGAACGTCATGAAAATATTGTAATCTCAGAATCGATGCTTGGATTTATAACCAGTGACAATTGTGAGGTAGCCAATATTGAATTCGGCCCAGACGAAATCAGTTGCAGCGATACTGGGGACACAATCCTCTATCAAGTATTTGTCTCTGATATTCATGGAAACAATTCATCGTGTCAGCAAAACATTTCCATAGAAAAAGAACCATTGACTTTATCATTTCAGAGTGGTTTATGCTTTGCGGATACGCTTAGATTAATTTCTAATATAGAATCGACTGCGAGTCTAGACATACTCTGGGAAGGACCAAATGGTTTTACCTCTACGCAACTGAATCCTATTATCACGAATATAAATTCTAACTTCAGCGGCGATTATGTACTTACTGCAACCACTGAAAGAGGCTGTCAATTTACCGGCTCTGTCAATATAGACGTCAGTGAATTTGATAGTCCAGATATATTCACAAATAGTTCGTCAGTTTGTCTTGGAACTGAAATCTTACTTAATACAAATAGTTTTACAGAGATTGTAGAATACTTCTGGTTTGAAGGAATATCACCAAACGGTACACTTATCGGTCAAACTGCTGGCCCTAGTTTTGCCTTTACACCTCTAGGAGGAGGCACGCATTTCTATTACGTGGAAGTCAGAGGAAATGATTGTAATTCCAATCCTTCAAATACCTTGGAAATTTTCGTCACCAATCCTCCTATTGCAGCATTTGATAATCCCTTTATGACCTTATGCGAAGGAGATGACTTAGAATTGATAGCCATTAATCCCAATCCTAATCTATCATATGAGTGGAGAGGGCCGGATAACTATTTTTCTACATTGCTAATCCCTCCAATAATAGAAAATGTCGATAGAACGAATCAAGGTACTTATACACTGACAGTCGCTGATGGTAGTTGCACATCCACCACAGCAACTGCAGAGGTTATCATCATAGGTAGGCCGGAGCGCCCTATTATAAGTGGTGAATCCATTTTTTGTGAAGGACAAAGTGCCGTACTCACTGTACCCAATATTACGAATGGGAACAGATATTTGTGGTTTAATAATGGGGAATTATTTAGCTCTGTAAGTACTAACACCTTGCTTATACCTGCCATTAATGTCAATCAATCTGGGAATTGGACAGTAGTCACAGAAGTTGGAATTTGTTCTTCGGATACCTCAGAAGTTTTTGTCGTCAATGTAGATGCGAACCTTAATATAGGCGCTACTAATGACGGGCCACATTGCGAAGGTGACAATGTCTTGCTTACTGCCTCATTTATTCCAGATGCTACTTACAGATGGGAAGATCCAAATGGAGCGATACTACAAGGCAGAATTATAAGCACTTTAGCTACAGCAGGCACTTATTCTGTCACAGTTACTACCTTATCTTCATGCGAAGCTACAACTAACACCACAGTGATTGTAGGACAACGACCTACTATTACCGCCGTAAGCAACACCTCTCTCCCTTGTATGAATGGTCAAATGCCAGTAACATTAGTACCTACGGTATTCCCTCCTGGAAACTACACCTATGCTTGGACGGGTCCAAATAATTATACTTCATCACAAGAGATGCCTGTCATCAATAATTTAAACGAAACTGATAATGGTGTCTACACCCTCGTCGTATCACAAAGTAGCTGTGCATCAAATCCGCTAAGTACGACAATAAATATAACAGACATACCTGAACAACCTGTTCTAGAAACAAATCTAGACCCTTGTATCAATGATGAGGTCATCATAACTATCGTCAATCCTGTCTCAGGCACAAATGTAGCTTGGCAGTGGATTACACCTCAGGGTAACGTGACTACTGCAGAACCTCAATTGATTATTCCAGCATTCACTTCTGATAATGCAGGACAATACTCTGTAATTCAAATGAGAAATGATTGCAATTCTGAGTCTTCTCAAATTGCCAATATCCAAATCCAGTCTGAACTTATAATTCCAATTATAGAAACCATTCCTGACGTCTGTGAGGGTTCGGATATAACTATAAACTCTGGAATTGTAGATGGCAACCAATTTATTTGGTTTACACCTACAGGTACAAGAATTACAGATGAACCTGAATTAGAAATCCCCAACGTTTCAATGTCAGATGCAGGATCTTACAGTCTAAGCATCATAGACGGCAATTGTGTCACTGACACTTCTGAAGCTGCTACACTAAATATTCTGCCCATACCTAACTCCCTTTCTTTCCCAGCAGATAATGTAATGGTATGCGCGGATGAACAAAACGAACTGGTTATTTGCATCTCAGAAGACAATCCTAATTCTGATAGATTACAGCTTTTAGATATCAATTCGGGCACAACGATACAGGAGACTAATGGCACTTGCTTTGATATTAGCTTTCTATTGTCTGCGGGGAATAGAACTTTATCGCTGAGTCCCATTGTAGAAGTTGATGGGTGTGTATCTATTAGTACAGACACAATCGATATAGTTATTTTTGAAACGCCAGACTCAGCGGCTGAGGTTTTTGATGACCAAATATATGTGTGCAATAATGATTTCATTTCGATTACAGCAGATAACTTACCACAGAACATAACGCTGGAATGGCGGGCAGAAGATCCAGACATAAATATTTTTAATGCCACATCATCTGAAGTTTCTCTTAGCAACTTGAATGAAGGCAGCAATCTAGTTTTTCTCAGTAGCAGCAATGGACAATGTCAAAATTTCTTTACTGACACAGTTGATGTCATTCTGTTAAGTAATATTGAAGCCAATGACGATATCATATCTTTAGATTTCGAATCATCCCTTATTGTGGATGTTCTTGCCAATGATGTATTTAGTGAAAATGTTCAGTTAAGTCTCTTATCACAGCCAGAAGTAGGTACTGCGGCAGTGGATAATAATCTTATTACAATTAATTCGCCAAATAGCTTTGTAGGCGAAGTCAGTTTGAGTTATGAAATCTGTTACTCAGAATGTGAGGCAATTTGTACTACTGCTGATATTATATTGGATATAGGACAAAATATTGATTGCTTTGTTGGTAACGTCATTACACCTAATGGAGATGGCTACAATGATTTTCTGATGGTACCCTGTCTACAGACTAATAACTTCCCTCAAAATTCAATAACAGTTTTTAATCAGTGGGGTGATGAGCTCTTCGGTGCGGCACCCTATAATAATGATTGGGACGGTGTATATAACGGAAAGCGACTACCTGCCTCTACCTATTATTATATATTAGATTTAGGAGATGGATCTACACCTATTCAAGGATTTATAGTATTGGAGTTATGATTAGGTGGAGCTACATATTGATTTTCATACTATATTTCTCTGCGCAAGGTATAGCACAGCAGGCGAATCAATTTACGCAGTTTCAAAATGCAAAATCCTTATTTAATCCAGCTGAGGTTAGTGCAGATGAAGTCCTTTCAGTAACAGGAAGGATTAGAGACCAATGGTCCAATCTGATCGGAGGACCAGCAGCGCAGACTATAATATTGGAGTTGCCAAGAGTCAAAGAAGCTTTAGGATTTGGAATAATATTGAATAGAGAAACAATAGGAATACAAGAAAGAAATGACATAACGGGTATCTATGCTTACCACTTACAATTAAGTAAAGCAGAAATAAGTTTGGGGTTACAATTCAGCTATAGACAATTTGTAAATGATTTTACAAAAGATGGGCTCATCGCCATTGATGGTTTTGACCTAGACCCATCTATAGATCGAATAAGATACACTGCTGGATTATTCAATTTGGGATTTGGATTTTCTCTGAGAGGGGACAACTACTATATTGGACTAAGTGCTCCTAGAACGGTGAGGTCGGATATTGGATTGTCAGATCAGATATCTGGTTCACAAGAAATAAGACAACTATATGGCATGGCTGGTGTTGCCTTTAGCTTAAGTCCATATTGGGATATGCGTCCTGGCGTCTTGTTTAAATATGCTGAAGGCATTCCACTTGACTTAGACATCCAAAACAATTTTATATATAATGATCAAGTCCACTTAGGTCTCAATCTAAGAACAGGTGGCACCCAGAGCACTCTTTTTGAATCCGCCAGTTTTCTGATTGGTTTCGATTTCACAAAATCCATTTTCGCTTCCTTGTCATATGACTTTACGGCAACACCTCTTAGAGAATATGAAAATGGATCTTTTGAACTGCTTTTAAGATATACTGCGTTTAAGGACAATTCTCCTAAGACTATTCAAAATCCAAGATATTATTAATGAGAATAATTATCTTGATATTGAGCCTAGGACTTTGTCTTTCTATTCATTCGCAAGAAATAAATGATTGGTCAGATTATGTAGAAGTCTACAATCAGAAAGGCATAAATTCTGATGGTACAGAATTTGGGACAACCTACTGGAACGACAAAGTGGTCTTCGTAAAGAGCAGACCACGACAGAAGATTCTAGACAAAAAAACCAAAGAAACTTATTTCGATTTATATCTGTCTGATATAAATAAAATTAGCAGCTTGGTGAATAGTCAACCAATATCTCCCATTATCAACTCTGAATATCATGAAGGTCCTTCCACTTTCTCTCAAGATGGAAGCAAAATATTCTTCACCAGAGTTGATTATTCTAAAGGACAATTCAAGATGACTAATGACAAAGAAGTCCAGCTCAAAATCTTTGAATCTCAATTTGAAAACGGAACATGGGGTGAACCACAACGTGCTTCATTCAATGCCGAACAAATAGCAAGTGCTCACCCTACCCTAAGTGCTGATGGCTCATACTTGATTTTTGCAAGTGACAGACCAGAAGGATATGGTAAGATGGATTTATACATTACCTACAAAAATAATAACCAATGGTCTACACCTATCAATCTAGGGCCTGAGATAAACACGAGTGAAAATGATTGGTTTCCATTTATCTCTAAATCTGGTTTCCTATTTTACGCAACGGATGGCAAAGGTGATAGTAACGGGATGGATATATATATTACAAGTAACCAAAGCAAACAATGGATTGAACCCACAAGGCTACCCTACCCTATCAACACCAGACATGATGATTTTGCACTTATAACAGGAGAAAAAGCTACTTCCGGTTACTTTAGCAGCAACAGACCTAGTGGTCAAGGTAAGGATGATATTTTTGGATACAATTCGTTAGTATCTCTTTATGTATTATCTAACCAGACTTATAATGATGTTGTACTGCATATCAAAGATGCCTCTAATGGACAATCACTATCAGATGTTCAAGTGAATTTTAGTCCTATCTCTGAAGACCAAATTACAAAATTCGATAGAGCGATATTCGATGCACAGAATAATGAGCAAGTGAGACATATCACTAGCAATGAAATTGGGAATGCGACACTTACTTTATTTGAAGGGTATACATTAGTGGACATTAAATATCCCGGCAAAGAACCCTGGCAAATTATATTATCAAATCATGGACATGAAAAAAATATAGATGTCTATTTGAAGGAAGAAATCCAGAATGAGGTAGAGACACAAATTGTATATGTGGAAAAAGAAATTCCCGCACCAGTCATCAAGAATGTCAAAGTAGATGTGGGTGCCGTTATCGTATTTGACAACATATACTATGATTACAATAGTGATGTGCTTACCACTGGCGCCAAAAGAGAATTAGACTTGCTACTGGATGTGATGAAAAATAACTCCAACATCAAAATCCAATTAAGTGCACATACAGATTCACGTGGAAAGGCAGAATACAATATGAACCTCTCTGAGCGCCGTGCCATGAGCGCAAAGTCATATCTCGTATCTAAAGGGGTACCTTCTAATCAAATGATAGCTGTAGGATTCGGAGAAAATCAATTAAGGAATCACTGTGCAGATGATGTAAATTGCAGTGAAGCAGAACATATCTACAATCGCAGAACAGAAGTGAAAATTCTGCAGAAATAGCTTGAGTTTATATTCTAAACTGAGAGCCAAAGAAAACACCAAAGTCCCATCCTTGGAAACAAGTATCGCAGGTCTCTTTATTCCATACAAGGTCTACTCTAAAGAATCTAAAAGCACCAAATCCAATCTTATCAATACCAATATGCAGCTCTTGGTAAAATGGATTATCAGAAGTAACTAGGTACTTGTAACCTCCCGCTAAGGAGAAGCCCAATCGTCTCACTATAGGAATCTTATCAAGCAAGAATCCATCAAAATTATGTTGTACATGTCCACTAAAAAAAGAATCAGCTGTACTAAACTGGTAAGGCTCTAACTTTAAATATCGATTTATATAGTTCGATTTATGTCCAACAAAAGTCTGATCAGCAGAAAAGTGAAAATAATCCATAAAATAATCGGGCTTCTCATCACCTAAAAAGGAACCACCACTCAAGGACAATTCGAAGTTTCCATATAAGCCTATCCGCCATCGCTTCTCTATTCGGGAATACAGCAAATGATATTCAACATCTGTACCGAGTACAGGCTGTGCCGTCTTATAGTATAGACCTATTGTGGGCCAATCGGAATTCTGTCTCCACACTCGGTAAGGGTACTTCCAAATTTCTTGTTTGAAATTAAATACAAGATGTGCCCTAAATATTGCTGCGCTATGCTCATTAAAGGAAGGGTCATCAATGAATAATCTTTCAGGGTTATTAGAAGTAAATCCGCGGTCAATCCTTTCTTGAGGTGAACGAAAGTTATTTACAAGTGGTGAACGCCTTTCTACATCTAATGAGATACCGCCCCTCACTCCAAATCCAAGTTGGCGAGTAGCCCCTAGATGGACAAACCGCTTATCGTATGCCTTCAAAAAATTATCCCTAAACCACCACGTTGTAATTGTATTAAGTCTATCTGTGATGGTATTGATTCTGCTAAACTGCGTGACATCTTCTCCAATTTCAAAAGTCAAATAGAGATTATTCAATCTATCGAAAAGATAGTTAGCACCAAGAATAGGTCTAATTTTCTTCTCAGATAATCCTCCATTCACACTGCCGAAAATTCTCAGGCGATTTGTATTGTGCTCATCATAAAATTTATTGTATCTGATGTCAATGGTAGTATGCCATCCTTGTATCGTATTTAATTGAATTTGATTTATTGGAGATTTAAAATCAATTGATGACTTTACTTTTGAATTCTGATGCTTGTATCCATTTATTAAATCAATTGGTCCAAAATTATTAGCTATACGATCTATAGAATCAAGATACTCAGGACTGCTTCTAATTATTTGTATGCTATCCTTTTCGTGATAATCTATACGTTCTTCACCCGTAAGTGGAATGGGTCTGACCTCTTCCCAATAAGTGTCTTCCTTCTTATTTGCTTCCTCAAGAACCTCATAAGTGACCTTATCAAAAATATCAGAATCCACCTGGCCAAACTTGTAGTCTGAATATACACCCGCAAAACTTCCATGCGCTTTAAAGCCCAAGAGTCCTACATTAAAACTAACTACATTAGACAAAGGGACCCATACATTCTGTTCTACTGGAGCCAAGGTCTGGACGACTCTAAGTGTATCTACAAAAGGAAGATCTGTCGCGTCTTTGGAAGCGAACAAATTAACTGCATTAATACTCCAAGTATTCTCGTTAATATAGATATATCCAGAAAAACATTTTTCATAAGGATTCTTAGGAGTCACCTTTATCTTATTGACCAGTTGTCCTAAGTTATCCAGACTGGCACCTTCTAACTTGTATTCGTAATAGTTCAGCGCATTGGAGGCAATAGGAGATACAATCCCCTTATTCAGCTCCACTAAATTTCTGTAGAAGTTGAAATCCATTTCCTGAGCGCTATTAAAACTATATCCCATATCATCTCCACTTATCTTCGAAGAATACAATATTTCTTTTGACTTACCATCTTTGAAGTAAATTTTAGAAATAGATTCTGATAGATATACTACGCCTGCTCCTGTGGAATCTATTGCACCTTCAGCATCACCTACATCTATACCTAACACTTTGTCTGGACTCTCAGTTAGCTTTGTAAATCCTTTGACATAAGCATCAAATTCGAAATTGTCAAACTGACTAAGATGGGCCTTTCTTCTAGCCTGTGCTTTTCGGATTATAGCATAGGCTGGGTCTTCAGCATTCGCAGATATTACAATATTTTCTAACTCATATACTTTTTCTTTAAGCACTACATTCATAGACAAGCTATTACCATCATAACTAAAAGGTTCTTCCAGTATTTCGTATCCTAGATATTGAAAAACCAAGGTATGTTCACCAGCTTCTATTTGTAATCGGTAGTTGCCATCATTATTTGTAGTTGTTCCTGTAGATGTGCCTTTGAGGTAAACATTAACGTATACCAATGGATTAGCATTACTATCAGTCACAATTCCTGTCACTTGGGAGTGCAAGACACCATAAGATACAGTAGAGAGTAAAAAAAGTAATCGAATAAATTTGCTCACAAGAATGTCTTTTCTATTCTACAATATATCTTGTCTGTGTTGCAAGGCCTATATTCCCTTGCCCATTATTGACATTAGAGGTTACCTGTACAGGAGATGCAAAAGGAACCCCATTTGTTGCATCAAATCTCTGAAGGCTTCTGGAAAAATTAAATGTACTTTCACTGATAGATGAAAGGGTCAGTTCTATATATTGATCCTCTTCAGGGTTAAAGAAAAATCGTCTAAATCTTATCGTCATTGTTCTTGTCTCTCCCTCAAACGTCTCATCACTAATAAAAATATCATCTCTCGGAAATGCCTTTTGTGCGATAGGATCTGTGCTTTCCATATTGAAAGTAGAAGACAAGAAACCTTCTCGCATAACTCTACCTGATAGCTGATAAAAACCTGGACCATCTGCCACATCAGAAATATCAAAACTGATACTGCTTGATTCTTCAAAATCATTGGTAAGGCCTCCTTCGAAGTCATACCTTATGTTAGAGAGCACCGCACCTTCCACTGGACAAGCTAAGGTCGTCTCAGAATTTTCAAATTCAGGATGCTCTATTAGAAAAGTGTAGTCTTCTCCACTCTCTATGAAAGTGGAATCAGGAAAACCAAGAAAATACACACCATCCTCTACACTAAATAAAGTATCTTCTGTCGAATTAACCTCTATGCCATTGCTAAGTTTTGTGATAGAAACAAATGCATCATTCAATTCAAAATCATCAGAATTAGAATCAGAAAGTACACTTAGGTTTCTACCTATTCCTAGAAGCATAAATTGCTCCCCTGCATTGACAAATCCTGTCACTGATAATTGTGATTCAAACTCAGGAGGATCAATTTGAATAATTTGAGAAAAATTATCTCCACAGCCGTGAATGAAAAGACAAATTATAAATATGCTAACCAGTTTTATCACTTTCATAATATTGGATTTTAAAATGTAAAACTGTAATTAAAATAAGGAATTATAGGAAATAGACTACGCTGTCTCAATTGTCGTTCTGTAGATCTATTACCCTGGTCATCAATTATTACAACTCTGTCAATATCTATAAAAAATGGATTCCTTCTATTATAAGTATTATAGGCACCAAAACTCCACACCCTTTTATGCATTCTTTTTTGCTTAGAAAAATTAATACCTACATCTAATCGATGGAAGGCAGCCATTCTAAATCCATTTCTATCAGCAAAGTTATTAACCTCTATATTGTCAAAATTATTTCCGTCTCTAACAAAGGTTCTAAATGTGTTTGATGGCAGCGTCACAGCGTTACCGGTCCCGTATACCCAGGTCGCACTTATGTTTACTCGGTCACTTATATCATATTGTCCTACTAAAGATATATCATGTCTTCTGTCAAAGGTAAATGGAAATCGTTCTCCCCCATTTAATTCATCAAACTGCCTGAATGCCTTAGACCAAGTATAGCCTATCCAACCTGTAAATTTGCCTGTCTTTTTCTGTATAAAAAGTTCTAGCCCATATGCTTCACCGTCTCCTTGAATAACTCGCTGGTCAAAATCTCGAAACGAATCATCGAAAAATCCTTCACCTTCAGCAAAACTAACTAGATTAGAAGATTGCTTATAGAATCCCTCTACAGTCATATCTAAATCCTTGGTTAACTTAAAGGCATACCCAGCAGCAGCTTGCCAAGATTGTTGCGGTAAGATATTCTCAGTAGATGGCACCCAGATGTCTGTCGGCAAGCCAATCCCTTCATTTGACAACAAATTAATAAACTGTGTCATGGTTGCAAAAGAAGCTTTGATGGATTGGTTTTCACTAAGCAAATAACGAGCACTTATCCTTGGCTGTAACGAAGTATAGACTTGGTCGTCGACAAAGAAAGCTGAAAAATGCAGACCTGCATTTACTTTTAATTTTTCTGTTAATGCTGCATCATCTTCTACGTACAAATTAACCTCTTGAGAAAAAATATCTTGCTGTCCTATAGTTGTGTCTATACCTTCACTGTTAGGTATTCTAAGTAGTACATCGAACTCACCGGGGACAAAGCTGTGATGAATTAGCGCCAGTCCAGTTTTTATAAAGTGCTGAGGGGATAAATAGTAATCAAAATCAATCTTAGCCGATATATCTGCTACCCCAGAGTTATAATTAAGTCCAAATTCTTCTATTTCCGAGCGCTGTACATCTTCACTCCCTGCTAAGAATCCTACATCTAACACATAACGCGTATATGTCAAACTTGTATTACTGAATAGCTTTGGAGTCCAGAGATGATTCCACCTTAATGCAGAAGTGACGTTACCCCAACCCAAATTAGATTCACCAAAATCTCGAAAATCCTCATCCTGCTCTCTAAAGTTCAGAAAAAATCTATCGCGTCCTCCATAGACACTAAAAAACAACCTGTCTCGGTCTGAAAATATATGATTTATCTTGGCATTCAAATCATAGAAAAAGTAACCTAAGTCACCTTCTCCTCCTTCCGCTCTGAATGATCTTCTGATAAAAGGTCTTGCCAACAAATCAATATATGTACGGCGACCTGAGACGATGAATGAAGTCTTATCAGTTTTGATTGGTCCCTCTAAGGTCAACTTAGACGCCACCAATCCTATAGATCCTGCCCCATGAAATTCTTTCATGTTTCCTTCCTTCATGTTGATTTCGAGGACAGAGGAAAGTCTGCCACCATATCTTGCAGGAAAGCCGCCTTTTATAAGTTTGACATCTTTTATTGCATCAGCATTGAAGACAGAAAAGAATCCAAAAAGATGGTTGACATTATAAACGGGCACTCCATCAAGAAGAATCAGATTTTGATCTGGACTTCCACCTCTGACATATAGTCCAGTCTGACCCTCACTTCCAGACTGGACACCTGGTAATAATTGTAAGGCCTTAATGATATCTACTTCTCCTAGTAGTGCAGGAACTTTCTTAATCTGCTTGATAGGCACCTCTATGGTACTCATATTGCTTTCTTCTGCAATGTTCTTTTGGGCACTAGCTACTATTTCTACCTCATCCAATTTATTAGAGACACTGAGAGAGATGTTCTTCGTGATATTGCCATTAAGAGTAATTTCCTCTTCATAATCTTCATAGCCGATATATGATACCTGAAGTAATACTTTTCCAGCTGGCAAGGTCAAACTATAAAAGCCAAAATTATTAGTGGTGGTTCCGACATAGGTCTCCCCATTAAATACATTAGCAGAAATCAGTTTTTCTGATGAGCTTTCATCACTAATATATCCACTGATCGTATATTCTGCTTTTTGGGCCACGGACATCAAAGTCCAGAGAAGGATCAAAACTAAAATGGTTGTTCTTCTAATCATGTCGATTATTTGCAATTAATAGTAGACCTAGATTACGAATATATGTTAATAGAGTACAATATCAATGAACACCCTCTGTTACAGACTGGTTAATGTTATTTAAAGCACATGACTTAAAAGAGATTAACGTTATAAAGGCTTAATAATTATTTCACTTTGAAATGAGTAAATTGCAGGCTCGAAAAGAATAGTATTTAGAAACATAACCGACATCATTTAGCATGGAAATTAAATTTGGAGGCGCCGCCAGAATGGTAACTGGGAGTACCCATCTACTCACCTTAGACGATGGTTATAAGATTTTGTTCGATTGTGGGCTGGCACAAGGCAAAGGATCACACATATGGGATCTGAATACTAAATGGCATTTCGATGTAAAGGACATAGACTGTATGATTCTATCTCATGCCCACATAGACCACAGTGGTCGTATACCCCAATTAGTTAAAGATGGTTTCAAAGGACCGATTCACAGCACACATGCTACTCGAAGCCTGTGCTCTATCATGCTTCTAGATAGTGCTAAAATACAAGAACGAGATGTGGAGTGGTACAACCAAAAACTGAGAAAAAAAAGAAAAAAGAAAAACCAAGACTTTAGGGTATCACTATATACTTCTGATGATGTAGCACCAGCCATGGAACGATTTGTGGGACATGGATATAATAGTTGGTTCCAAATCAGAGAGAACGTTGAGGTCCAGTTCAGAGATCAGGGTCACATCCTCGGTAGTGCTAGCGTAACTGTAAGGATAAAACAAGGTCGCAAAACGACTATGGTAGGCTTCACAGGCGATATTGGAAGACCTGACAGACCAATACTCAGAGATCCGGTACAAATGCCAGAAGTGGATTACCTTATTTGTGAATCTACCTATGGAGATAAAGAACACGAAACACCACCTGAGCAATCTGATTCATTCCTCAAAATTGTCAAAGAGGCTTGTTGTGAGAAAAAAGGAAAACTAATAATTCCGGCATTTAGCATAGGTAGAACACAAGAGCTGGTCTACATGATGGATAAATTAGAAACAGCTGGCCTACTGCCAAATATTCCAGTGTATGTAGATAGTCCTCTAGCTGTAAATGCAACTCATATCTATGGTACTCACCCTGAGTGCTACGATAATAAACTTCACGAATACATGCTGGAAGACCCTGATCCTTTTGGATTTAATAGTCTTAAATATATCAGATCAGTCAATGAGTCCAAACAACTCAACTCTATGAAAAAAGCGGCTATCATTATCAGTTCCAGTGGAATGATGAATGCTGGTCGTATTAGACATCACCTTTACAATAATATAGAAGATCCTAAAGCGACGTTCCTTATAGTGGGATATTGCTCACCTGATACTGCAGGAGGTATGCTAAAAGCAGGCGTGAGAGAACTGAAGATTTTCGGAGAGACCAAAAAAGTAAATGCTACCATTAAAACAATGGATTCATTCTCTGCTCATGCTGACAGGAAGGAAATGTTGGACTTTATAGGAAACCAACGTAAATTAAAAAAGGTATATCTGGTACATGGTGAATATGATGTGCAGAAATCCTTCAAGAATTATCTCAAAAAAGAAGGTATAAATGAAGTAGTGATTCCAGACATAGGTGAAGAGTATGATGTGAGAGGAGGCAAAGTAGCCCAAACCACCAAGAAGAAAACATCTTCAAAGAAACACACTCCTAAAAAAGGCAAGGACTATCCTGCCAAAACAAAAAACAGAATAAATAATCTAGAAAAGGAGGCTAAGAAAAAGGTCAAGAAAAAGGCTAAGAAAAAATCCACTCCGAAAAAAGCGACTGCGAAAAAGAAAAGTACCACTCCTAAGAAGTCTACAGTTGTACTAAAAGAGGCTATTAAGAAGAAAAAGCAAAAAACTGCTGGAAAAACATCCAGTCAGAAAAAGTATTCGAAAAAGAAGAAAAAGCCAACTATGGATTCAAGTAATCACTGGAAAAAGAAATAATCTATGCTGGGTACATAACATAGTTGCGGGGTGTTTCCCACAGCTTGACCCCAATATCAAATTTCTCATCTATATGTTCTCGTAGAATCTTGTAGATGTTAAAGCAAATGAGTTCTGCACTAGGATTTTGGTTTTCGAATTCAGGACATTCAAGATTCAGATTCTTGTGATCATATCTATCTTCTATATGTACCTTGATGAGTTGCTTTAAGTCTGCTAAGTCATAGAGGTAGCCCGTTTCTGGATTCAATTCTCCAGTCAATCTCACCTCCAACTCATAGTTATGTCCATGATAATGAGGATTATTGCACTTCCCAAAAACTTGCTTATTCTTCTCGTCAGACCAATGCTCATTATGCAGGCGATGTGCGGCATTAAAATGGGCTTTCCTAAATATCGATACTCTCATATCACTTTTTGATTCTGATACAAATGTATAGGATTCACCACAGATGACTCAGAATAGTTTGTGCATTCTGATAGAAGTATCAATGCTGAAATAAAACCAAAGGGCGCTAAATGACAGTTAGATGAAGTTTCTATCTTAGCTTCTGAGAAATGAAATTTAACGATATACCAGGTCAAGTTCCATTGAAATCATTTTTTATAAAGATGGTTTCAGACAATCGGGTTCCCCATGCCATACTTTTTGCTGGTGGCGAAGGTCATGGCAAACTGGCACTGGTTATGGCCTTTACCATGTACC